>DATKQA010000062.1:0-5311 GCA_035523835.1 Candidatus Sulfotelmatobacter sp. | reverse complement strand
ACGCCAACAACGCGCCGGTCGCGCACCCGATGAACATCCGCGCCAACGAGGCGGTGGCCAAGATCAAGGAGGAGTCCGGCGGCCGGCTGGAGATCCAGATTTTCCCCAACAACCAGCTCGGCGGCGACACCGACATGCTGTCGCAGGTGCGCTCCGGCGCCATCGAGTTCTTCACGCTCTCGGGCCTCATTCTGGCGACCCTGGTGCCGGCGGCATCCATCAATGGCATCGGCTTTGCGTTCCCGGATTATCCCACGGTCTGGAAGACCATGGACGGCTCGCTCGGCGGGCATGTCCGCGGCGCCATCGAGAAGGCCGGCCTGCACGCCTTCGACAAGATGTGGGAGAACGGCTATCGCCAGATGACCTCGAGCACGCACCCGATCAACACGCCGGAAGACCTCAAGGGCTTCAAGATCCGCGTGCCGGTCAGCCCGCTGTGGACCTCGATGTTCAAGGCCTTCGGCGCCGCGCCCGCCAGCATCAATTTCAGCGAGGTCTATTCGGCGCTGCAGACCAAGGTGGTCGAGGGCCAAGAGAATCCGCTCTCCATCATCGACGTCGCCAAGCTCTACGAAGTGCAGAAATACGCCTCGATCACCAACCACATGTGGGACGGCTTCTGGTTCCTGGCCAATGCCAAGGCCTGGGCGGCGCTGCCGAAGAACCTGCAGGAGATCGCGGCGAAGAACTTCAACGAGGCGGCTCTGAAGGATCGCGACGACGTGCGCAAGCTCAACGAATCCCTGCAAGGCCAGCTCACGCAGAAGGGCATGGTCTTCAATACCACCGACCCGGAGAAATTCCGCGCCACCCTGCGCAAGGCCGGCTTCTATGCGGAGTGGAAGGAAAAATACGGCCCCGAGGCCTGGGCGCTCCTGGAAAAGAACGTCGGGACGCTGAGCTGACCATGACCGCAGGCGAGACGCCGGCCCTTGTGCCGGCGTCCGAGCAGGCGATTCTGGCGGGCGAAGGCGGGGCCACGGCCCAGCGCTTCGCCCGGCTCGATACGATGCTGGCCTGGATGACGGAGGTTCCCGCCGCCATCCTGGTCGCCGTGGAGATCGTGGTGCTGTTCGCCGGCGTGGTGGCGCGTTATGGCTTCGACCGGCCGCTCACCTGGTCCGACGAGCTCGCCTCCATCCTGTTCCTGTGGCTCGCCATGCTCGGCGCCGTCATCGCGCTCCGCCGTGACGAGCATATGCGGCTTTCCTTCCTGGTCACGCGGGCGCCGGCACGCTGGCGAAGCTGGATCGAGGCGGTCGCCGCCATGGTGGTCGCGGTGTTCGTGCTCGAGATCATTCCGCCGGCCCAGGAATATTTCAACGGCCAGTGGCTGATCACCACGCCGGCCCTGGAAATCCACGACGGCCTGCGCGTGGCCGCCATCGGCGTCGGCGCCGTCCTCATGCTGGTGATCGCCGCCGCCCGCCTGATCGAGCGCACGGCCCTGCCGCAGGCGCTCGGTGCCGCTGCCGTGGTGGCCGCCGCCGCGGTGCTGCTCTGGCTGCTGAAGCCGGCGTTCCTGGCGCTCGGCAACTTCAACCTCATCATCTTCTTCGTCGGCATCGTCGCCGTCTGCGTCGCGCTCGGCGTGCCGATCGCCTTTGCCTTCGGCGTCTCGACGCTCTCGTTCCTGGCGCTGACCACGCGCGTTCCCCTCACCATCGTCGTCAGCCGCATGGACGAGGGCATGTCCAGCCTGATCCTGCTGGCGGTACCGCTGTTCGTCTTTCTCGGCCTGCTGATCGAGATGACCGGCCTGGCACGCGTGCTGGTGGATTTCATGGCGGCGCTGCTCGGCCATGTGCGCGGCGGCCTCGCCTATGTGTTGCTCGGGGCCATGTATCTCGTCTCCGGTATCTCCGGCTCCAAGGCGGCCGACATGGCCGCGGTGGCGCCGGTCCTGTTTCCGGAGATGCGCCGGCGCGGCGCCCGGCCGGGCGAGCTGGTAGCGCTGCTTGCCTCCTCCGGGGCCATGTCGGAGACCATCCCGCCGAGCCTGGTGCTGATCACCATCGGCTCGGTCACCGGCGTCTCCATCGCCGCGCTGTTCACCGGCGGCCTGCTGCCGGCGCTGGTCGCCGCCCTGGCGCTGGTGGCCGTCTGCGCCATCCGTTCGCGCGGCGAGGATCTGAGCGGCATCCGCCGCGCCTCGCCGAGCCAGGTGCTGCGCAGCTTCGTCGTCGCCCTGCCGGCGCTGGCGCTGCCGTTCCTGATCCGCGCCGCGGTGATCGAAGGCGTCGCCACCGCCACGGAAGTCTCCACCGTCGGCATCGCCTATGCCATCGTCTGCGGCCTGGTGATCTATCGCCAGTTCGACTGGCGCCGGCTCTATCCGATGCTGGTGGAGACCGCCTCGCTGTCCGGCGCCATCCTGCTCATCATCGGCACGGCGACGGCGATGGCCTGGGCCCTCACCCAGTCCGGCTTCTCGCACCAGCTCGTCACCGCCATGGCCGGCATGCCCGGCGGCAAGCTCGGCTTCCTCGCCATTTCCATCGTCGCCTTCGCCGTGCTCGGCAGCGTGCTTGAAGGCATCCCCGCCATCGTGCTGTTCGGCCCGCTGCTCTTTCCGGTCGCGCGCGCCCTCGGCGTGCACGAGGTGCATTATGCCATGGTGGTGATCCTGGCCATGGGCATCGGCCTGTTCGCGCCACCCTTCGGCGTCGGCTTCTATGCCGCCTGCGCCATCGGCCGGGTCTCGCCGGACATCGCCATGGGACGCGTCTGGCCCTATCTCGGCGCGCTGCTGCTGGCGCTCGTCGTCGTGGCCCTCCTGCCCTGGCTTTCGGTCGGCTTTCTCTAGAAGGGGAGACGGCAATGGTTGGCAGTTTGGCGGACAGAATCGCGATCGTGGTCGGCGCCGGCTCGAGCGGCCCCGGCTGGGGCAACGGCAAGGCGACGGCGGTGACCTTCGCGCGCGCGGGCGCCAAGGTGTTCTGCGTCGACCGCAACCTGGAGGCGGCCGAGGAGGCGGCCGCGATCATCAAGGGCGAAGGCGGCAGCGCCGTGGCGCATCCGGCCGACGTCAGCAACGCCGCAGAGGTGCGGGCCATGGTCGATGCCTGCCTGGCGCATTACGGACGCATCGACGTGCTCGACAACAATGTCGGCATCGGCAGCAATGGTGGACCGGTCGAGCTCGACGAGGCCGAGTGGGACCTGGTCTTCGCGGTCAATGTCAAAAGCTTCTTCCTGACCTGCAAATATGTGCTGCCGGTCATGGCGCAGCAGCGGCGCGGCGCGATTGTCAACGTCTCGTCGATCGCCTCGATCCGCGCCCCGCGCGGCATCACCTATGTCGCCTATAACGCCAGCAAGGGCGCCGTCAACAGCCTGACCCAGGCGGTGGCGCTGCAATATGCCGACCAGGGCATCCGCTGCAACGCCATCCTGCCGGGCCTGATGCACACGCCGATGATCGACTTCCTCAAGGAGCAATATTCGGCGGGCGACTACGAGCGCATGATCGCCATCCGCGACCGCATCTCGCCGACCGGCAAGATGGGCACCGGCTGGGACACGGCGAAGGCGGCGCTGTTCCTCGCCTCCGACGAGGCCGCCTATGTCAACGGCCATCTGCTGGTGGTCGACGGCGGCCTGACCGTGCGCGCCTAAGCCATCCGCCGCCTGAGCCCGGCTATGTCGCGCGTGCCGGTCGGGTCCTGCGGCACGATGAGCTGCAGGCTCGACAGCGGATTGCCGTTTTCCTGATAGGCCACCAGGATCGGCTGCCCGGTGCCGCCGAAGAAGGGATCGAGCTCGCCGAGCGAGATCAGCGACTTCGCACCGTTGCTGCCGGTGGCGACGATATAGTCGCGGAGAATCGCGTTCTTGTCGGAACTGACGATGACGTCGGACGTGCCGGTGCTGGTGCCGCCGAGCAGGCTCCACAGCGACACGCCGGTATAGCTGTTGGTGCCGACCGTCACCGTGCTCGCCGCCATGCTCTCGAGCTGGGCCAGGCTGAAATCGCCGGCATCGCTCACCGGTCCCGACAGCGCCAGCGGATCGGCAAGCGCCGCGCCGCCCGAAGCGAGACACGCGCCGACTGCCGCAACGCCGGCCGGATGCCGGCACCGCTTCACCCCCTTGTCCATCATCGCCCCCTTTTACTCGGCCGCGATTTCCCCGATCTCCATGCGCCCGCGCCGGCCGGCCGCGACCTCGCCGAGCGCGCGCGCAAAGGCGGCCAGGCTCGAGGTGCGCATCGGCAGGTAGAGCGTGCCCTGCCGGCGGCAGAGCTGTTTCAGTTTCAGGTAGCCCTTGTGGCTGATGCAATCGACGGGGAACAGCACCGCATCGGCGCGGGTGAGCGAGCCGGCGAGGCTGTCGGAACCATCCTGCAAGCCGCCGTCGTGGTGCAGGAAGCGTCCGTTCCATTGCTCGACCAGTGCGCGGAAATGCGGAATCTGCTGGCCGCGGCCGCCGACATAGAGCACGCAGCGCCGGCCGAGGTCGCGCGCCGGCGCCGCGCCTTCATCGGCCTCGCCATCCGCCAGGCAGGCGGCCAGCACGTGATCGAGTTGGCGATTTTCCTCGCGTAGCCGGTTCATCTCGCCCTGCCACTTTTCCACCTCGCTCTGCGCCGCCGCCGCCGCCTGCTCGAAGCCCGCGGCGCGCCGCTCGAGATGCGCCATGCGGCCGGCCTGCCGCTCCAACCGCTCGCGCAATTCCTTGACCGTCCGCTCCAGGGTGCCGCGGTCTTCGTCGGGGGCAGCAGCGGCGCGCTCCGCTGCGGCCGTGCGCGCGCTCTCGAGCTCGGCGATCCGCGCCAGGAGCGCGCGGCTCCGCGCCTCGTTTGTTTCCATTTGCTCGCGCTGCTGGTGCTGCAAGGCCGCGAGCGCCTCCTGCAATAGGCCGCGCTCCTGCCCCAATGCCTGCAGGCGATGGATATCGGCCCGGTTGGCGGCGCCCACCAGGTGCGAGAGCATGTGCACCTCGCCGAAAATGCTCCGCAGCATCTCCGGCGTGGTCGCCGGATGGGTCAGCGCCGCCCAATAGGCGCCGGGGACCTCGCCGCGCTCGCGCGCTTCGCGCCACAGCTTGCGCACCGCCTCGGCGGTGGCGGCGTGATCGAATTGCGCCACCGCGGTCGCGAACTTGCGATCCAGCACCTTGTGGATCACCCGTCCGCCCGTATCGGCCTTGCCGGCCGATCCGACCACCAGACCATGCAATTCGTGCTCGGTCTGCTCCGGCGATGGTTCCGGCAGGCCGATCCGCCGGCTGAGCGAACGGAGCTCGGCGAAGCTGAGGCAGGTGCCGATGATCGAGCAATGCAGGCTGCGGTCGAGCTCCCAGATCT
>DATKQA010000061.1:0-6774 GCA_035523835.1 Candidatus Sulfotelmatobacter sp. | reverse complement strand
TGCGCTGCAGGTCCCACGCATTGGCCGCGTCGATCTTCTCCTGCAGCTCGCCCTGTTCGGCGATGAGCGCGTTCATGGCGTCGTCGTCCATGGTTTCGCCGAACTTGGCGGAGACGGCCTCGAAGCGGTCGAGCAGCGCCTTGGTTTCGGCGACGCCCAGCATGACGTTGCCGAGCACGTCCTTGGCCGGATCGAGCACCGGCTCCTGCGGCAGGAGGCCGACCTTCACCCCTTCGGCCGCCCAGGCCTCGCCGTTGAACTCGCCGTCGAGGCCAGCCATGATCCTGAGCAGGGTCGATTTGCCGGCGCCGTTCAGGCCGAGCACGCCGATCTTGGCGCCGGGGAGGAAGCTCAGCCAGATGTCCTTCAGCACCTGCCGGCCGCCGGGATAGGTCTTGGAAAGACCTTTCATCACATAGACATACTGATAGGCGGCCATGACAGCTCCGGCATCGCGAGGAAGGCGCCGGGCCGATCGATCGCGCCCGGCGGCGGGGCTGTTGTAGCGACTTGGCCGCGGCAGCGCAACGCGGCCGGGCGGGCAAATCACCGGGACCGACGTAAATGCCATTGACCATGGCGAAAGCGGCGACGGATAGTCTCGGCGCTCCGCATCCTCGGCGGCGCTGCGGTCGGGCTGGCGGTCGCCCATCTCTACCGGCTCGACGGCACGGCGCGCGCCGTGCTCATCCTGCAATCCGCCATGCCGGTCGCCGTCTTCAACTACCTGTTCGCCGCGCGCTGGAACAACCAGCCGGACGAGGTGGCCGGCGCGGTCGTCGCCTCCACCCTCGCCTCCATCGTCACCGTACCGGTGCTGCTCGGCTGGCTGCTGCCCAAAGCGTGACCGTCGCGGTCAGCGCACGAAGGCCGCCGCGCCGTGCCGGCCGATACCGCTGGCGAAGCGGCCGGCGCCGGCGTCGGTCTCGCCGGAAGCAATCGTCGCCATGCCGAGGCGGAACTCGTTGCGCTCGGCGGCCTCCCAATCGAGGCCCCATTGCTCGATGGCCGACAGCCGGTCGTTGCGCAGGCAGGTCTGCGGCAGCCGGGCAAGGTCTTCCGCCAATCGGAGCGCGACGGCGAGCGCCTGGCCCGGTTCGGTCAGCCGGTTCACCAGGCCGATGCGCTCCGCCTCCTCGCCCGAGACGCCGCGCCCGGTGAGAATCAGGTCCATGGCGCGGCTATGGCCGATCAGGCGCGGCAGCCTGATGGTGCCGAGGTCGATCAGCGGCACGCCGAAGCGTCGGCAATAGACGCCGAGCACCGCATCGCGCGCCGCCACCCGCAGATCGCACCAGAGCGCCAGTTCCAACCCGCCGGCCACCGCGGGCCCCTCGATGGCGGCGATGACGGGCTTGCCGAGCTTCATCCGCGTCGGTCCCATCGGCCCGTCGCCCTGTTCGCTGCGCGGCTTCCTGCGCCCGGCGGCGAGCGCCTTCAGATCGGCGCCGGCGCAGAAGGCGCCGCCGGCGCCGGTCAGGATGGCGACGCTATGCGCCGCTTCCGCATCGAAGCGGCGAAAGGCCTCGGCCAGAGCCACACGCGTCGGCTGGTCGACGGCATTGCGCACCTCCGGCCGCTCGATGGTGATGACGGCGACGGCGCCGTGGACGACATAACTGACCAGGGATTGTTCCGACATGGGCCTTCCTCCGACGGGGCGATCGATCGCCGAAGGTAGGCGCGCGCCGATCCGCGCTCAAGCCGCTTGCGCTGCTACCAGCTCTCGCCGTAGGGCCTGAGGTCGACATCGAAGCTCCAGGTGGAGCGGTCCTGGTGTGCCAGATGCCAGACGGTGTCGGCGATGCCGGCGGGCTTGGCGAAGAATTCATCGGGCTTGTCCGGCATGCGCGCCCGCATCAGCGGCACGTCGATCACCGCGTCGACCACCACGTAGGCGACGTGAATGCCCTTCGGCCCCAGGCTGCGGGCGATAGACTGCGCCAGGATGCGCTGCGCCGCCTTGGTCGGCGCGAAGCCGGCGAAATTGGCCTTGCCGCGCAAGGCCGAGGTATTGCCGGTGACCAGGATGGCGCCGTCGCCGGCGGCAATCATCGCCGGCGCCGCGGCCCGGGCGAGGTGCAGCAGCCCCATGGCATTGATGCGGAAGTTGCGCTCGAGCACGGCGGGATCGATGGCCAGGAAATCGCCGAAGGCGCCGCCGACCGCGTTGTGCACGAGAACGCGCGGCGCGCCCATGTCGCGCGTCACCGCCGCGACCACCGCATTCACCCGCGCCTCGTCGGTCACGTCGCAGGGATAGGCCCTGCTGCCGGGCACCTCGGCCTGCAGCGCCGCCAGCCGGCCTTCGGTGCGCGCCAGCATGGCGACCTGGTAGCCGCCGGCAACGAAGCGGCGAACCAGCGCCGCCCCCGTGCCGGGCCCGACGCCGGAGATCATGCAGATCGGCTTGCCCATGGAACCCGTCCCTTCCGGTTGCCGGCGTCTGGCGCCGGCCGTAACCATACGATGACGAGCATCATATAACAACGGCGGCCGCACGCCGCGGCGGCGACGCCGGGTGCGAAGGGCGGATGTGCGCTGGCGCCGCGCCGCCGTCAGGCGGCGGTATATTCGATCGAGGTCTGGCGTTCCCACTCGCGGCTGAGCGCCTCGACTTCCGCGACGCCGTCGACATCGACGACGTCGCAGACCTTGCCGGGGGCGCCCTTCAACCAATCGACGCCGGCGGTGACACTGCGGCTGAAGCGGCTGATGCGGGTCAGCACCACCATGTTGACGCTCGCGCCGTCTTCGCTCAGCGGCAGCAGCAGCCGCGAGATGGCATGGATGGCGCGCGTCGCCGAGCGGTATTCGCCGGTGGTGAAAACCGGGCGGGCGGTGGTGAAGACCCGTTCGTAGATCGCCATCAGCGCGGCGGCATATTCCGGCGGGCTGATATAGGAGCCGACGGACTGCCCGGTCATGTCGCGGCCGAGCTCCTGCGAGACCGCGGTGCCGACCAGACGATAGCGGAATTGCCCGTCGGGATGGTCGATCAGGGTCAGGTAGGGCAGCAGGGTGCGGAGATCGCCCGGCTCCAGATCGCGCCGCGCCGGCATGGCCCGCCCGGCCCGACGCGCCTCCCAATAGCGCAGGAGATCGGCATGATAGGTTATGGGTGCTTGCCCAGGCATGGCAGCCAGCATGCCGGCTTAGAGTTAATAAAGCCTTAATCCCGCATCCGCAATGCCCTGATTCGCCGAATGAATCGCCGTTCCGGCGCAAAATGCGGCAGCGGTCACAAAAGCGCCGCCCGGAATTGGCCGGGTGGGCGGTCAGACGATGCGTTTTGCGCGCAATGCGGCGATCGCCGCGGCGTCGAAGCCGAGCTCGCCGAGCACCTCGCCGGTGTGCTGGCCGAGATCGGGCGTCGGCGTGCGCAGCGCCTTCGGGATGCCGGAAATGTTGTTCGGCTGCGCCACCAGATCGATGCGGCCAAGCTTGGGATGCTCGATCGGCGTGGCGATGCCGAGATGGCGGACCTGCGGATCGGCAAAGACCTTGTCGATGCTATGCACCGGGCCGCAGGGCACGCCGGCCTCGTTCAGGGCGAGGATCAGCGCCTCGGCCGGCTGGCTGCGCGTGTGCTCGGCGATCAGCGCGTTCAATTCGTGCCGGTTGCGCGAGCGCGCCTCGCCGGTGGCGAAGCGCTCGTCGCTCAGCCATGCCACCTTGCCGATGCAGCGGCAGAACCGTTCCCAGATGCCGGTGCCGGCGGCAGCAATATTGATCTGGCCGTCGGCGGCGGGGAACAGGCCGGTCGGGATGCCGGTCGGATGATCGTTGCCGGCCTGGGGCGCCACCTCGCCCTTCATCAGCCAGCGGGTAGCCTGGAAATCCAGCATGGCGATCTGCGCTTCCAGGAGCGAGGTATGCACCCAGCGCCCTTCGCCGGTCACCTCGCGGTCGAGCAGCGCGATCAGGATGCCCTGCGCCAGGAAGCCGCCGGCCGTGAGATCGGCGATCGGAATGCCGACGCGGACCGGCCCCTGGCCGGGCAGGCCGGTGATCGACATCAGCCCGCCCATGCCCTGGGCGATCTGGTCGACGCCGGCGCGCTCGCCATAGGGGCCATCCTGGCCGAAGCCGGAAATGCTGCCGTAGACGATGCGCGGATTGACCTTGCGCACGGCCTCGTAGTCGATGCCGAGGCGATGCTTCACCCGCGCCCGCATGTTCTCGACGATGACGTCGGCATCCCGGGCCAGGCGGAAGAAGATGTCCTTGCCCTCGGCCGATTTGAGATCGAGGGTGAGCGAGCGCTTGTTGCGGTGCAGGTTCTGGAAGTCGAAGCCGTGGCGCGGACCGCCGAGGCCGTCGCGTTCGTCCTTCGCCGGCCGTTCGATCTTGATCACCTGCGCGCCCCAGTCGGCGAGATGGCGCACCGCCGTCGGCCCGGCCCGCGCATGGGTGAGATCGAGCACCTTGAAACGGGCGAGGGGCAAGGCTCCGGCCGGCATGGCGCTCCCGATTGGCTGGTTCAGGCGGTCGCGGGCACGAGGGTCGCCGATGGCGGCGCGGACGTCAATCGCAGCCGCTAACCCCGCGGCCGCTAACCGAGCAGCCACGGCGCGCCGGACTCTTCGGCAATGGCGCGCACCTTGGCCAGCAGATTGCGGCCGACCGGAATGCCCTCGACCTTGCGCCGCGCCGCATGGGCCCGCTCGGGATCGCCGGCCACCTGCACCGGCTTCGCCGGGTCGGCCGGCCGGGTGGCGCGCAGCGCGTCGCAGAAGGCGGTCACGTCGGCACGGAAATCCGCCGCGTCGCGGAACAGGCCGGGATCCAGCGCCAGGAAGAAATGGCCGATATCCTGGCCGAAGGGCTGCTGCATGTGCAGCGGACTGGTGATGAGCGTCGAACCGGAGAGGCAGGCCGACAGGATATTGACCATCGCGGAGAGGCCGTAGCCCTTGTGGCTGCTGCCTTCCGCCGTGCCGCCGAGCGGCGTCAGGAAACCGCCGCGCTGGAACAGATCGAGGGCGTCCGTGCTCGGCGCGCCGTCGCGCGTCAGCACCCAGCCGGGCGGACAAGGCACTGCTTCATTTGCCCGGTTGCGCACCTTGCCGGCGGCGACCGTTGTGGTCGCCATGTCCAACAGGAAATGGCGACCATCGGCAGCCGGCGCGGCGAAGGACCAGGGATCGGTGCCGAACTTCGCCTCGGCGCCGCCGGTCGGCGCCACGCGGATGCCGGCGGCGCTGGTCGAGGTCATGCCGATCAGGCCGGCCTCCGCCGCCATGTTGCTGTAGAAGCCGCAGGCACCGAAATGCGCCGAGTTGCGCACCGCCACCGCCGCCATGCCGGCGGCCTTGGCCTTGGCGATGGCGGTGGACATGGCAAGCAGCGCCGGCACGTGGCCGAGGCCGCCGTCGCCATTCACCACGGCGGAGACCGGCGTCTCGCGCTCGATCGTCGGCCGGGCGCAGAGGCTGAGCCGGCCCTTGCGGCGGCGGTCGTCGTATTCGGTCACCATGGAGATGCCATGGCTGTCGATGCCGTGCAAGTCGGCCCAGGCCATCACCTCCGCCGTCGCCGCCGCGTTGTCGTCGGGCATGCCCCAGGCCCTGAGGATCGCCTCGAGCTGGGCGCGGTGCGTGGCATAGGGCATCGGCATGGGCGACCTCCCTGTCTGGCTACGGCAGGAGGCCGCCCCGGCCGGCGTGCTTCCTCAGGTCATTCTGCCCGTCGGCGAGCGATGGCTCAATGTCCTGACGGATTGACCAGGCCGTCGTAGCCGCTCCACAGGATGCCGATGCCGATGCAGAGCAGGATGAAGGCGGAGAGCCGCACCAGGACGTTGGTGCCGCTCTTGCCCAAGACGCCGGTGATGCCGGAAGCGAAACGGAACGAGACATAGATGGCGGCGGCGATGGCGACCAGGCCAAGCGCCGCCGCGCCGGCCATCAGGGCGAGATGGCCGATCGCCTCCGGCAGCTTCGGCCGCTGGCTGCCGATGGTGATGGCGACGGCGATCGAGCCGGGGCCGACGGTGAGCGGCATGGTGAGCGGATAGAAGCTGTCGGGCATCATCGCCGGCTCCGCCGCATGGGCATCGCGGCGATCCTGGCTGTCGGCGCCCTCGTTGAGCAGCCGCCAGGCCATGGCGGTGACCACCAGCCCGCCGGCGATGCGCAGGATGGGGAGCGTGATGCCGAAGAATTCCAGCACGTAGGAGCCGACCAGCACCGAGCCAAGCAGCAGCAGAAAGCCGTTCAGCGCCACCCGCCAGGCCAGGCTGCGCCGTTCCGCCGTGCTGCAATGCCGCGTCAAGCTGAGAAAGATCGGCGCCGCGCCGAGCGGGTTGACGATCGGAAACAAGCCGGCGAAGACCAGGAAGAAGCTGTTGACGGCGTCGCTCACCGGGCCCCGCTCGGTCGGTTCTGACAGCGCATTGTAGTATGACGTCGCGAAAAGATGTTGTCTGCCGCACCAGGCCGCTCTTCCTGCCGCGCCTGGCCTGCAGGCGCCGCCATGATCGAGACGCTGCGGATGTCGGACTATAGGGCGGCGCAGGAGCGCGTCGATACCGATGTCGGCCGCCGCAGCATGGCGGCGCTGCCGACCGGCCGGGTTAGACGAAACGCGAGAAATCCGGTTTGCGCCGCTCCATGAAAGCGGTCATGGCTTCGCGCGCCTCGGCCGAGCGGAGCTGGGTGCCGAACAGTCCCGCCTCCTCCGCCATGCGCTCGGCGAGCCCTGCCGCCGGACGCTTCATCAACGACTTGATGAGGCGGAGCGAGGCCGGCGGCTTCGCCGCCAGCGCGCCGG
>DATKQA010000060.1:0-4829 GCA_035523835.1 Candidatus Sulfotelmatobacter sp. | reverse complement strand
GACATCGGCTCGATTGCGCATGGCGTTCCTCTCGTCGGCATTCGGTCAGATTGCCGACAGCATGACGGCGCCGGCGGCGGAAGGCAATGCATGGATGATGCCGCCCGGCCGCGCCGCCGGCCCTTTTTTGCCATACGAAATCATGCCGCCGCCGGTGCCGGCGGCATCGACAAGGACGCGCCCGCGATGGCACGCTCCGTCAGCGCTCGCGCTGACGGAGCCGCGACCATGTCCCAGCCGGAGATTCCGGCCGAAATCGAGGCGGAGGAGCTGCACCGGCTCTATGCCTACTGGCTGTCCCGCCGGGGCGGCCGCCGCTACCCGGCCCGCCGCGACATCGATCCCCTGGATTTTCGCTATCTGCTCGGCCGCATCGTCCTGATCGACGTGCTGCGCGCGCCGCTGCGCTTCCGCATCCGCCTGCAGGGCATCGACGTGGTCAAATATTTCCGCCGCGACCTGACCGGCAAGACCTTCGACGACATCGCCCGGCCGGAGCTGCGCGCCTTCATGCTGCACCGCGCCAAGCAACTGGTGGAGGCCGGCGAGCCGCATTTCGCCCGCCGCGAACTGGTCATGGACGACCGGACGCTGCGCTTCGAGGCCGCCGTCCTGCCGCTGGCCGACGACGGCGCCACCATCGACATGGTGCTGCTGGCGATCATCCTCCCCTTCTTCCCCGAACTGGCGGGAAGCTGATCGCCGCGGCGCGGATTTTGCCAACGGCCGGCAAGCGGAATAATATAGTGGAGGGCAGCGGAAGCCCCGGCCCCGGCCGGGCGCTTTGAAGCTGGGCACGAGCATGTCCGATCCGGTGGTGATTGATATCGAGACCGCCAGGGTGCGCCGATCGTCGCGGCGCAACCATGCGCTGCTTGCCGAACTCGCCCTCGGCCGCTGCGAGGAAGCCTATCATTGCCGCGACTGGCCGCGCTTCTGCTACTGGCACCGCGTCTATCGCGATATCCGCCGGCAGATGCCCGACGACAGCAGCCGGCGCATCGCGCGCGCCGCCCGGGACACGGGCCGCAGCGGCGGGCCGGACGGCGGCAACGGGGGCCGCCAGCGATTGGCCGCGCTCGCCGCCTGCATCAGGCGCTATGGCAAGATCGGCGCCGCGCTGCTGGTGATGCTGCTCGCCACGCCGGTCCCGGCGCAGACCATGTCGTGGTCCTCATCGAGCCATGCCACGGTCGTCGCCGCCGCGACATTGCCCGACGTGGCCGGCGCGCCGCGCTACGTCAGGCTGCTCGGCGGTACGCTCTGGTTCGAGGAAGTGCGGGGCATCGCCAGCGCCAACGGCTTCTTCTATCAACTGTCCGGCGCCACCGCGATCTCGATGGCGGGCCGGACGCGGACGCTGGAAGCCGGCCAGGCCCTCTTCCTGCCGCGCGGCACCCGCCTGGCCTTCAAGGCCACGGGCCGCGGACCGTCGGTGTTTCTGCAGTTCCTGCTGACGACGTTTTCCGCCAACGAAACGCCGGCTTTCTTCGGCCTCACCAGCCACGAAATCTATCGCTCGCCCGAGCCGGTCGGCGACCTCGGCCTCGGCGACTATGTGCTCAGCCTGAGGAAGGTGATCTTGCCGGATGGCGCGCCCTGGGACGTGCCGCATCACCGCTCCGGCTTCGCGGTGCATATGGTGCTCGCCGGCACGGGCGCGGAGACCGTCAACGGCAGCATCGTCGAGCGCGGACCGAACTCGATTTCCGCCGAACCGTCCGACACGGTATATCAATGGAGCAATCCGGGCCGGCAGCCGCTGACCTATCTGCTGCTCAATCTGAACGCGAAGGACAAGGATGCCATCGTTGCCGATGCCGCGCCGGACAGTCGGCAATGAGATAGCACCGGGGTCCACGCCGCCGCACGCCCCGCGCCGGCGGCCGGCATGACACGCAGCATCGCCATCGTCGGTTCCGGACCGGGCGGGATCTATTGTGCCGAGGCGCTCAACAAGCGCCTGCCGGAAGCGCGCATCGACGTCATCGACCGGCTGCCGGTGCCCTATGGCCTGGTGCGCGCCGGCGTCGCCCCCGACCATCAGGGCACCAAGGCGATCACCCGAGTCTTCGACCGCATCCTGCAAAAGCCCGGCATCCGCTTTTGCGGCAATGTCAGCGTCGGCCGCGACGTCGGCTTCGCCGAGCTGCAGGCCGCCTACGATGCCGTGGTGCTGGCGACCGGCGCCCATGTCGACCGCCGCCTCGGCATTCCCGGCGAGGCGCTGGCCGGCGTGCACGGCTCCGCCGCCTTCGTCTTCTGGTACAATGGCCATGCCGATTTCGCCGCCACGCCGGTCGATCTTTCCGCGGTCGCCTCGGTCGCCGTCATCGGCAACGGCAACGTCGCCATCGATGTCGCCCGCGTGCTGGCGAAAACCGCCGACGAGATGGCGAAGTCCGACCTCGCGGACCATGCGGCGACGGCGATCCGCGCCGCCGCCGTCAAGGATATCCATCTGATCGGCCGGCGCGGGCCGGTCGAGGCGAGCTTCACCAACGCCGAGCTGGCCGAGCTCGGCCGGCTGCAGCGCACCGTGCCGCTGGTCGATGCCGCGGACCTGCCGGCAAGCGTCGGCGAGGTCGAGGAGAGCCAGCGCAAGGTCAAGGAAGCCAATCTCGCCACGCTCCGCGCCTTTGCCGCCAACCGGCCCGGCGAGAAGCCGGTGCGGCTGCATTTTCATTTTCACGCGACGCCGGTCGCGCTGCTCGGCGAGGGGCGCGTCGCCGGCGTGCGGCTCGCGCGCGGCGGCCGGCAATTCGACCTGCCGGCGGAGCTGGTCGTCACCTGCATCGGCTATGGCGTCGGCGCGGCGCTCGATCTGCCGAGCGATGCCGCGCGAGGCACGTTCGCCAACCAGGCTGGCCGCGTCGCGCCCCGTCTCTATGCCGTCGGCTGGGCCAAGCGCGGTCCGTCCGGCGTCATCGCCACCAACCGGGCGGATTCCTTCGCCGTCGCCGATCTGATCCTGGCCGACCTGGCGCAAAGCGGCGACCCGCCCCGCCCCGGCCCGGCTGCCTTGGACGAACTCTTGCAGGCGCGCGGCGTCCGCGTGGTCGGCTTCGCCGACTGGCTGAAGATCGACGCGGCCGAGCGCGCGGCCGCGCTGTCCGGCGCACCGCGGCGCAAGATCGTCGAGCGGGCGGCGATGCTGGCCCTGCTGCAATGAGCCGGGAAGGCCTGTAGACTGCCGCGGCGAAACGGCAATCGAAGCGCCGGAGCACCGGCCGCCAAGCAACGGGGAGCGAAATGATCGAACGCGACATCAACATCACCTCACGCACCGGCGACATTCCGAGCTTCGCGGTCTGCCCCGACGGCCCCGGCAACTTCCCCGCCATCATCCTCTACATGGATGCGCCGGGCATCCGCGAGGAATTGCGCAACCTGGCGCGACGCATCGCCAAGCACGGCTACTTCTGCCTGCTGCCCGACATGTACTACCGGCTCGGCACCTTGCGCTTCGATTTCGTGCGCCGCGCCGAGGGCTTCCGCCCCACCATGTTCGCGGCGATGAATTCGCTGACCAACGCGCTGGTCACCACCGACACCGCCGCCTGGCTCGGCTTCCTCGACGCGCAGGAGAAGGTGAAGCCGGGACCGGTCGGCTGCATCGGTTATTGCATGAGCGGGCGCTATGTCACCACGGTCGCGGCGCGCTTCCCCAACCGCTTCGCCGCCGCGGCCTCGCTCTACGGCGTCGGCATCGTCACCGATGCCGAGGATTCGCCGCACAGCCTGATCGACCGCATCAAGGGCGAGATGTACTTCGCCTTCGCCGAGACCGACGAGCACGTGCCGCCGACCGTCATCCCGACGCTGCGCAAGGCGCTGGACAAGGCCGGCGTGCGCTATGGCCTCGATGTCTTCCCGAAGACCCATCACGGCTTCCAGTTTCCCGAACGTGACGTCTATGAGACGCACGCGGCGGAAGAAAGCTGGAGCAAGATCGTCGCCATGTGGGATCGCAACCTGAAATAGGCAGCCCGGCAGGAACCGCAGCGGTGAGCGCCGCGGCGCCGGCAATCCGCCGCGCCTGGCCGATGGTGGCGCTGGCGCTCGGCCTTGCCGCCTGTGCCGTGCACCCGCCGCCGCCGCCCCCGCCGAAGCCGCCGCCGGTCGCGGCACCGGAACAGCCGACCTTCTCCGAGGAGGGCCTGGCCTCGTGGTATGGCGCCGATCACGACGGCCATGTCACTGCCAGCGGGGAGATCTTCGACATGCAGGCGATGACCGCCGCGCACCGCTCGCTTAGCTTCAACACCATCGTCCGCGTCACCAACCTCAAGAACGGCCGTATGGTGAAGGTGCGCATCAACGACCGCGGCCCCTATGCCAAGGGACGCATCATCGACCTCTCGGCCAAGGCGGCGCGCGGGCTTGGCATCGCCGACGGCGGCACCGTACGCGTCAGGATCGAGCGCTTCGCCTCCGATCAGCCGTCGAGCTGAGCGCGGCCGCGCCATGCCATCGATGGATCAGAGCGGGCGATAGGACGAACGATCCCGCAGCAGCCAGGCCGAACCCGGAATCTTGCCCGGCGTCGCGCTTTGCGACGCGGCGCAGGCGCTCGCAGCAGCGCCGCTGCCGCAACCGTTGACCGGCCCGACCAGCTTGCTGCCGAGCAGCACGGCAACGACCAGCGCCGCGCTCGCCAACTTCAGGACTTCCCGTCTATGCACGCTTGTCTCCCCATAGAGACCGCTCACAACGCAGCACCGGACGCAAACACAGGCAGCGCACCGCCGCTTTCTTGGCAATTCACGTGCCAGTCGCGGAATTCCTGTCCGCCGGCGAACCTGCCGCCATGACAGGCAGAATCTAGG
>DATKQA010000059.1:0-2383 GCA_035523835.1 Candidatus Sulfotelmatobacter sp. | reverse complement strand
TTTTCCGCGCCGCCAAATTGGTATAGATTGCCTGCTTGGCAGGGGTTGCGTTGGGGGCATGGGTTATGGCGGGGGCAAAATCGGTATCGGGGCTGCTGCGCCGGGGTTTGCGGTCGGCGGTGATTGTCTTGGCGACGAGCGCGCTGGTGCTGTCCGGCTGCGCCGGCATGAACACCAATTTCACCGTCTCGGCCGATGACGTCTGTCATGCCGAGCGGGCGCATTTGAAGTCGTACCAGGACTACTTCTTCCGTTCCATGGTCGAGGGCGCGGCGGCCGGCGCGGTCGCCGGCGGTCTGGCCGGCGCCTTGATCGGCGGCAATGCCAAGGGCGCGCTGATCGGCGCCGGTGTCGGCGCCGTGGCGGGCGGCGTCGGCGGCTACTACCTGGCCAAGCAGAAGGCGACCAGCGATCCGACGCAGCTCACGCAATCGATCTACCAGGATGTCGATCGCGAGAACGCCCAGATCGACGGCGTGACCGCCTCCTTCAACCGGCTGCGCGATTGTCGCTTCCGCTCGGCGCGGGTAGTGAAGGCCGACTATGCCGCCGGCCGCATCACGCGCACCGACGCGCAGGCGAAGCTCGAGCGGATCAAGACGCTGTTCAACGAGGATATCGAATTCGCCGATCAGCTCGGCGCCAAGATGAACGAGCGCGGCGCCGAATATCAGAACGCCTCGAGCGAGGTTCTGAAGCTGCAGCCCGGTTCGGCGCCGGCGCCGGCCGCAAACCAAGGCGGCGGCGCGGCCGTCGGCGCCCTGGTTGCCGACGTGGCGGCGCGCGTGCGCGAGGAGCCCAAGCCGACCGGCAAGCAGATCGCCTCGCTGGCCCCTGGCGAAGCCGTCAACGTCGCCGAAGGGGCGAGCGCGCCGGACTGGACCCACGTCCAGTTGAAGGATGGCCGCACCGGCTATGTCGCCAGCCGCCTGCTGCGTCCGGCCGGTTCGGCGCCGACCCATCACGCGACGGCGAAGCCGGCCGCCAATGCCTCCGGCGTGGCGCAGCTTACCGAGACCAACCAGCTCAAGCGCAAGGCGCTCAGCGATGATGTGGCGGAAGCCAAAGCTTCCTCGAACAGCGCCTTCGACGTCGACGGCAAGATCAGCCAGACGCCGCGGAGCCGTGACCTGCTGATGCAACCGACCTGATGCTTGCTCGGGCGGTTCGCTGAAGTGTGACTGTTGGCCGGCTGCTCGCGCGGCGGCGCGGAGGCGATCCGATGGCGATGATGCGGACTTGTGGCTTCGCCTGGTTGGCTCTGGCGCTGCTGGCCGCGGCGGGAGCGGCGCGCGCGGGCGATATTCCGACGGCGCCGATCCTGCGCATCGAAACCGGCACCCACGAAGCCGCCATCAACGACATCGCCGTCGATCAGGCCGATCAGCAGGTGGTGACGGTCAGCGACGACAAGACCCTGCGCATCTGGTCCAGCGTCAACGGCGAAGCGGTCGGCACGGCGCGCGGACCGATCGGTCCCGGTTCGGAAGGCGAGCTTTATGCCGTGGCGCTCTCGCCGTCGGGCAAGACCATCGCCGTCGGCGGCGATACCGGCATCGCCTGGGACGGCAGCGCCGAGATCTACCTGTTCAATCGCGAGCATGCCTCGTGGCTCGGCCGCATCGGCCTCGGCGCCATCCGCGCCGACGCCATCAATCACCTGGCCTTCTCGCCCGACGGCCATTATCTGGCGGTGGCGACCAACGACGCGAAAGGGCTTCGGGTCGTCGACACGGCGGCGCAGAACGTCAGCATCGTCGATCCGGACTACCACGACGCGATCGAGCGGCTGGACTTCGCGCCCGACGGCCGCCTGGTCACCACCTCGCTCGACGGCGCCGTGCGGCTTTACGATGCGAAACTGAAACGCGTCGCGATCTATCGCCTGCCGGCGGGGCGCAAGCCGCTCGGCGTCGCCTTCAACGGCGACGGCAGCCTGATCGCCGTCGGCGCGGTCAATGCCGCGACGGTCGAGATTCTGTCCGGCACGACGCTGAAGCCGGAAACCGCCTATCAGGGTGCCGCCGGCAAGCCGGGCGCGTTCGGCGCCGTCGCCTGGTCGGCCGATGGCAAGAGCCTCTATGGCGCCGGCACCTACGGCGATGCGGCGGGGCACAAGCTGATCCGCCGCTGGCAATTCGGCAAGGGCGCGCCGGCGAGCGAGATCATCGCCGGAGACGATACGGTGACAGCGCTGCGCGCGGCGAAGCCGGGCGGCGTCTTCTTCGCCACCGCCGAACCGGCCTGGGGACTGATCTCGGCCGAAGACCAGGTGGCCTATCGCCATAGCCGGCTCCAGGCCGATTTCCGCGACGGCTACGAGGGTGGCTTCGCCGTCTCCGACGACGGATCGGTGGTCGATTTCGGCTTCGCCCAGGGCGGC
>DATKQA010000058.1:0-2981 GCA_035523835.1 Candidatus Sulfotelmatobacter sp. | reverse complement strand
CGCCGGAAGGCACGGCGGTGAAGGACATCCTCGACGGCTTCTACGATTCCGACGGCAAGATCCCCTGCCAGATCGACGGCGGTCTGAAGTGCTTCGGCCATCCGATCGGCTCATCGGGCTTGCGCATGATCTACGAGATGTACCTGCAGATGCTGGGCCGCGCCGGCGAGCGGCAGCGCAAGGACAATCCGCGCTTCGGCCTGACCCACAACCTGGGCGGCTTCCCGCACCAGAACGTCTGCTCGGTCTCGATCGTCGGCAAGTACGAAGGCTGATCGGCTTCAGGGGCGCCCGGACGGTTCGCGCCGGGCGTCCCTTCGAAGCGACGAAGGCGGCGCATGCAGATCCGGCTCAACGCTTTCGACATGAATTGCGTTGGGCACCAGTCGCCCGGGCTTTGGGCGCATCCGCGCGACCGCTCCGACACCTACAACGACCTCGGCTACTGGACCGCGCTCGCCAAGACGTTGGAGCGCGGCAAGTTCGACGCCCTCTTCCTGGCCGACGTGCTCGGCATCTACGACGTCTATGGCGCGAGCCCCGCGGCCGCCATCCGCCACGGCGTGCAGGTGCCGGTGAACGATCCGGTGCTGCTGGTGCCGGCCATGGCGCTGGTCACCGAGCATCTCGGCTTCGGCGTCACCTGCACCTTGTCCTACGATGCGCCCTATGCCTTCGCGCGGCGCATGTCGACCCTGGATCATCTCACCAAGGGGCGCATCGGCTGGAACATCGTCACCGGCTACCTGAACAGCGCCGCCAAGGGCATGGGCCTCGACAACCAGCTCGGCCACGACCAGCGCTACGATGCGGCCGAGGAATATATGGCGATCGTCTACAAGCTGTGGGAGGGAAGCTGGGAGGAGGATGCGGTGCGCCGCGACCGCGCCGCCCGCGTCTTCGCCGATCCCGCCAAGGTGCATCGCGTCACCTACGCCGGCCGGCACTATCGCACCGACGCCATCCACCTCGCGGAACCGTCCCTGCAGCGCACCCCGGTGCTCTACCAGGCCGGCGCTTCGGGGCGCGGGCGCGATTTCGCCGCCGCCCATGCCGAATGCGTCTTCATCAACGGCCCGTCGGAACGCGTCGTGGCGCCCTACGTCAGCGACATCCGCCGCCGCGCCGTGGCGCGCGGCCGCGCGGCCGGCGACGTCGCCATCTTCACGCTCGCCACCGTCATCACCGGGCGGAGCGAGGCCGAGGCCAGAGCCAAGGAAGCGGAATACCGAAGCTATGTCGATCACGAGGCATCGCTGGCGCTGCTTTCCGGCTGGACCGGCATCGACTTCGCCAAGTACGGGCTCGACCAGCCGCTCCGCCATGTGGTCACCGAGGCGATGCGCTCGGCGGTCGAATCCTTCACCTCGGCCGATCCGTCGCGGGTCTGGACGGTGGGCGAACTGGCCGAGCACGTCGCCATCGGCGGCCGCGGGCCGGTGATGGTGGGCTCGCCGCAGCAGGTCGCCGACAGCCTGATCGGCTGGGTCGAAGCCACCGGGGTCGACGGGTTCAACCTCGCCTATGCGGTGACGCCGGAAAGCTTCACCGATTTCGTTGATCTGGTGGTGCCGGAATTGCAGCGCCGCGGCGTCTACAAGACCGACTATCGCGACGGCACCTTGCGCGAGAAGCTGTTCGGACGCGCGCGGCTGCCCGCCAGCCATCCCGCCGCCGGCCACCGCCACCAGGCAGGCTGAACATCAGCCGGGCAGGACCGAAAGCCAGGGGCAGACCTGTTCGTAGGCGCGCGCGAGCTGCAGCAGAGCGCGCTCGCCGCGCGGCCGGCCGATGATCTGCATGCCCATGGGCAGGCCCGCCGCGCTGAAGCCGACCGGCACGCTGATGACCGGGCAGCCGGAAAGCGTGCCCGGCACCACCACCTCCATCCAGCGGTGATAGGAATCCATCGCCTTGCCGTTGATCCGGTCGGGCCAATGGGTTTCGGCGGTGAAGGGAAAAACCTGCGCCGTCGGCAGCAGCAATCCGTCATAAGTGCGAAAGAGTTCCAGCGCGCGGTTGTACCAGGCGGTGCGCACCTCGGCGGCGGCGAAGACCTCGAGCGCGCCGAGCCGCTTGCCGTGCTCGATCTCCCATTGCATCTCCGGCTTGAGCCTGGTGCGCTTCGCCGGATCGTCGTAGAGCGCGCGATAGCGGCCGCCGACGTTGAACTGGCGGATGGCGACGAAAGCCTGCCACAGCTTCTCCCAATCGAAGTCCGGCGCGGCCGGCTCGACCGTGCAGCCGAGGTCGCCGAGGAGCGCCAGGCCCTGCTTGCAGAGCTCCAGGATGCCGGGTTCGAAGGGCAGGTGGCCGCCGAGATCGCCGAGCCAGGCCAGGCGGCGGCCGCGCGGATCGGCCTCGAGCCCTTGCACGAGCGCCGCACCCTCGCCGTCGAGCGACAGCGGCGCGCGCGCGTCATAGCCCGCCTGCACCGAGAGCAGCAGCGCCAGGTCCGCGATGCTGCGCGCCATCGGCCCGTCGGTGGAAAGCTGCGAGAAATAGCCGTCGGCGACCGGCGCGTAGGGCACCCGGCCCTGCGACGGCCGCAGCCCGAAGACATTGTTGAAGGCGGCCGGGTTGCGCAGCGAACCGCCCATGTCGCTGCCGTCGGCCACCGGCAGCAGGCGGAGCGCCAGCGCCGCCGCGGCGCCGCCGCTGGAGCCGCCGGCCGACTTGGCGGGATCGTAGGCATTGCGGGTGATGCCGAACACCGGATTGTAGGTGTGCGAGCCGAGCCCCATTTCCGGCGTGTTGGTCTTGCCGATCAGCACGACGCCGGCGCGGCGGATGCGCTCGACGCTGACCGTATCCACGGTCGGGATGAAATCGGCGAACAGCGGCGAGCCGTAGGTGGTGCGCAGGCCCTTGGTCAGGGCCAGGTCCTTGATCGCGTGCGGCAGGCCGTGCAGCGGCCCGAGACTGTCGCCGCGGGCGACCGCGGCATCGGCCGCATCGGCCTCGGCGAGCAGTTCGTCGCG
>DATKQA010000057.1:0-6492 GCA_035523835.1 Candidatus Sulfotelmatobacter sp. | reverse complement strand
AAGATCGATACCGGACCGGCGGAGCAGCAGATCATCGTGCATTTCGGCGGCCCCGTCGAAACCGGCCGCGGCTTCGTGCTGCATTCCGCCGACTACGAACGCGAGGCGACGGTGGTGGTCGACAACAACGTGGCGATCACCGCGACGGTGGATGTGCTGAAGGCCATCGCCGCCGGGCGCGGGCCGCGCCGCAGCCTGCTGGCGCTCGGCTACGCCGGCTGGGCGCCGGGCCAGCTCCATGCCGAGATCCAGGCCAACGGCTGGCTGAACGTGCCGGCGGACGAGGAGCTGATCTTCAGCCCCAACCTGGCGGAGAAATGGCCGCGCGCCATCGCCAAGCTCGGCATCGACGTCAGCCGTCTTTCAGGCGCCGCCGGACACGCCTGATCCGGCATCGTCAGCGGTGGCGCGAATCGCCGGCCAGGATGGCGAAAAGCACGTGGTCGCGCCAGATGCCGTCGATGCAGAGGTACTGCCGCGCATAGCCCTCTTCGGAAAAGCCGACCCGCCGCAGCACGCCGATGCTGGCCTGGTTGTTCGGCAGGCAGGCAGCATCGAGCCGATGCAGGTGCAGGTGGTCGAAGACGAAATGCACGGCGGTGCAGAGCGCATCCGACATGTAGCCGCGCCGGGCGAAGCGCCGGCCGATCCAATAGCCGACCGAGCAGGATTGCGTGACGCCGCGCCGGATGTTCGACAAGGTGAGGCCGCCGAGCAGCGCATCATCGGCCTGGCGGAAGATCAGGAAGGCATAGGCGCAATCTTCGCGCGCCTCGCGCATGTGCCGGCGCAGGCGTCGGCGGAAGGCGGCGCGGGTCAGGGCGTCGGACGGCCAGGTGGGTTCCCAGGGGGTGAGGAAATCACGGCTTTCGGCGCGAAGCTGCGCCCATTCCGCCCAGTCGCCGGCCTGCGGCAGGCGCAGGCGCACCCGCTCGCCATAGAGCACCAGTGGCGGCGTCGTACGCGCGAAGCGGTCGAGCAAAGCCATCGGCTGTGCCACCCCAGTCCCGAAGCGTTTCCCCGTGTGGTGTCCTTCCCGACGCCTTGCATCGGGAACGGCACGCGCGTGCGGCTCTGGCCGCCGTTCAGCCAAATCTTGCCGCGATCCGGTCGTAGTTTTCAAGTCGGCTGATGGGGCCGAGCGCCGCCAGCGTCGGCCGGCCGCCGGTCAGGACGCGCCGGGCAACGCACCGGACCGCAGCGGCATCCACCGCGTCCACCGCCCCGGTCAGTTCGTCGACGTCCAGCGGACGGCCATAGATCAGCATCTGCCGGCCGAGCTGTTCGGCGCGCGAGGAGGAGCTTTCCAGCGACATCAGCAGTCCGGCCTTGAGCTGGGCGCGAGCGCGGGCCACCTCGTCCTCGCCGACCGCGCCGACCACCTTGCCCATCTCCTCGGCGATCACCGGAAGCAGCTCGCCGAGTTGCTCCGCGCCGGTACCGGCATAGATGGTGAAAAGGCCGGAATCGACGTAGGAGGCGGTGAAGGAGAAAACCGAGTAGGCGAGGCCGCGTGTCTCGCGCACTTCCTGGAACAGCCGCGAACTCATGCCGCCGCCGAGCAGGGTCGAGTAGACCTGGAGCGCGTGAAAATCCGGATCGCCGAAGGCGAAGGCGGGAAAGGCGAGCGCAACATGCGCCTGCTCGAGGTCGCGCTCCTCGCGGCGTTCGCCGCCGGCGTAGCGTGCCGTCTCGGCGCGGCGTTCTCCGGCGGCGGCGAGTCCGCCGAACGCCGCCTTCGCGAGTGCGACCAGTTTTTCATGCTCGATCGCACCGGCCGCGGCGACGATCAGGTTCTCCGCCCGATAGTGCCGCGCCATGAAGCCGGCAAGCTGCTCGCGCCGCATGCCGCCGACGGAAGCAAGCGTGCCGAGGATCGGCCGGCCGAGCGGCTGATCGGGAAAGGCGGTCTCCTGCAGGTGATCGAAGATGATGTCGTCGGGCGTATCGTCGGCCTGGCCGATCTCCTGGATCACCACCTGCCGCTCGCGCTCCAGTTCGTCCTGGGCGAAGGTCGCATGCTGCAGGATATCGGCGAGAATATCGACGGCAAGCGGCACGTCGGCGGCCAGCACGCGGGCGTAGTAGGCGGTCTGCTCGCGCGAGGTATAGGCATTGAGGTGCCCGCCGACCGCCTCGATCTCCTCGGCAATGCGCCGGGCGCTCCGCCGCTCGGTGCCCTTGAACGCCATGTGCTCGAGGAGGTGCGCCACGCCGTGAATATCCGGCGTCTCCTGGCGGGCACCGGCATCGACCCAGACGCCGACGGAAGCCGTCTTCAGGCCCGCCATGCGATCGGTGACGATGCGCAGACCATTGTCGAGCCGGGTGACTTCTGCCGTCATGCTGCGCCTGCCTTGCTGGAAACCCGGCTTCGTTCGCGAACATAGGCTTCGACCCGGGCAAGATCGTTCGGCAGGCGCTCGCACCGCTCGGCGCGCTGCATGACCGCCGCCAGCGACGGCGGCAGCGCCGGCCGGATGCCGCAAGCCTGCGCCACCGCCGCCGGAAATTTCGCCGGGTGGGCCGTGGCGAGCGTAACCATCGGCACCGCGGGATCGCCGCGGCGATGCCGTGCCGCCGCCACCCCGACAGCGGTGTGGGGATCGGCGAGCCAGCCGGTCCGCTGCATGACGTCGGCGATAGTCGCCGACGTCTCCGCCTCATCGATGCGCGCGGCATCGAACAGCACGCGCGCCTCGGCCATCTGGTTGGCGCCGACGCGAAAGCCGCCGGCCGCGATCAATTCCTGCATATAGGCGGCAACGGCCGCGCCGTCGCGGCCGCAGAGATCGAACAGCAGCCGCTCGAAATTCGACGATACCTGAATGTCCATGCTCGGGCTGATGGTCGGCTCGACCTTGCCGGTGCGATAGTCGCCCGAGGCGAAGAAGCGGGCGAGAATGTCGTTGCGGTTGGTGGCGACGACCAGCCGCTCGATCGGCAGGCCCATGCGCCCGGCCGCATAGCCGGCAAAGACATCGCCGAAATTGCCGGTCGGCACGCAGAAGCTGACGCTGCGGTGCGGCGCGCCGAGCGCCACTGCGGCGGTGATGTAATAGACGATCTGCGCCATGACGCGCGCCCAGTTGATCGAATTCACCGCCGACAAGCGCAGGGCGTCGCGGAACGGCAGGTCGTTGAACATCGCCTTGACCAGCGCCTGGCAATCGTCGAAGGTGCCATCGACGGCGATGTTGTGGACGTTGGCGTCGACGACGGTGGTCATCTGCCGGCGCTGTACCTCGGACACCCGGCCGTGCGGATGCAGGATGAAGATGTCGATGGCGTCACGCCCCCGGCAGGCCTCGATCGCCGCCGAGCCGGTATCGCCCGAGGTGGCGCCGACCACGGTCACCCGCTCACCGCGCCGCCGCAGCACATGGTCGAGCAGGCGGCCGAGAAGCTGCAGAGCAAAATCCTTGAAGGCGAGCGTCGGGCCGTGGAACAGCTCCAACACCCAATCGTTGACACCGATTTGATTGAGCGGCGCCACGGCGGGGTGGGCGAAGGCGCTATAGGCCTCGCGCACCATGCCGGCGAAGTCCGCCGACGGAATCGCCCCGGCGACGAACGGGGTCATGACCTCCGCGGCGACCTCGTGATAGGGGCGGCCGGCGAAGGCCGCGAGCCGGGCACGGTCGAGCGCGGGCCAGGCCTCCGGCACATAGAGGCCGCCGTCGCGGGCCAGGCCCGCGAGCAATACCGCTTCGAAGCCCAAGACCGGCGCCCGGCCCCGGGTGCTGACGTAGCGCACACGCGCCTCCTTGGAGGGAGCGGCGTAACCTAATCACCCCCGCCCTGCTCGCGCAAGGGCGGCCACGACGGCTATTCTGCGCTAAGCTCTGGGTCGAAATAAGGCGAACAACCATGCGGATTTGCATCTTCGGCGCCGGCGCGGTCGGCGGCCATCTGGCGGCGCGACTGGCGCACGCCGGCGAGACGGTTTCGGTGATCGCGCGCGGGCCGCATCTCAGGGCAATGCAGGAAAAGGGCTTGAGCTTCATCGGCCGAGAGGCACGGTTTACCGCCCGGGTCCTGGCGACGGACACGCCGGCCGAGGCCGGGCCGCAGGACGCCGTGATCGTGGCGGTGAAGGCGCCCGCGCTTGGCGAGGTGGCCGAGCGGATCGCGCCGCTGCTGCGGCCGGAAACGCCCGTCATCTTCGCCATGAACGGCATCCCGTTCTGGTATTTCCACGGCCAGGACGGGCCCTATCGCGGGCGCCGGGTGGAGCGGCTCGATCCCGGCGGCCGGCTCTGGCGGCTGATCGGGCCCGAGCGCTCGATCGGCTGCATCGTCTATTCCGGCAACGAGGTGGTCGAGCCCGGCACCATCCGCAACACCTCGGACGCGCGCAACCGCTTCATCCTCGGCGAGCCCGACGGCAGCACGTCGGAACGCGCCAGGGCGCTGAGCGCCGCCCTCGGCCGCGCCGGGATCGAGGCGCCGATCACCGACGACATACGCACGGCGATCTGGACCAAGCTGGTCGGCAACGTCGGCTTCTCGCCGGTCTCCGCCCTCACCCTGGCAACGCTCGACAAGATCGGCGAGGCGCCGGAGGTACTGCAGGTTTGCCGGCAATTGATGGCGGAGACGCTCGCCGTCGCCCAGGCGCTCGGCGTGAGCGTCAGGCTCGACCTCGACCGCGCCGTCGAAGCGGCGCTGCCGCGGCCGCCGCACAAGACGTCCATGCTGCAGGACATGGAGCGCGGCCGGCCGATGGAGATCGACGTGCTGCTTGCCGCCGTGCAGGACTTCGCCCGCCTGACCGGCGTGCCGACGCCCGGGCTCGATACCATCCTGGCGCTGCTTGCGCTCAGGGCGCGGGTCGCCGGGACCTATTGAACCGACGCCGGTTCAGGCCTGGTAGCGCTCGGCGAGGTGGGCCCTGAAGGCTGCGGTGCCGAGCGGCGCGCCGGTCGCCTGGCGCAGCAACTCGTCGGTGCTGAGGCTCGATCCCTTCTCGTGCACATGAGCCCGCAGCCAGGCCAGCAGCGGGCGGAAATCGCCCATGCCGATCCCCGGCACGATGTCCGCGTTCTGCTTGCGGGCGGCGGCGAAGAGCTGCGCCGCGGCGAGCGCGCCGAGCGTATAGGTCGGAAAGTAGCCGATCGAGCCGCTCGGCCAGTGGATATCCTGCAGACAGCCCTCGCGGTCGGTAGGCGGCGTGACGCCGAGCAGCTCCCGCATGCCGGCCCGCCAGGCGCCGGGCAGATCGGCGACCGGCAGCTCGCCCGCCAGCATGGCGCGCTCCAGCCGATAGCGCAGGATCACGTGCAGGGGATAGGTGACCTCGTCGGCATCGACGCGAATGAAGCCGCGCGCCACCCGCTGATAATGCCGCGCGATATTGGCCTCGTCCCAGGCCGGCCCGCCGCCGCCGAAGGCCTCGCGCAGCAGCGGCACGGCATAGCCGAGGAACGGCGCGCTGCGGCAGACCTGCATCTCGACCAGCAGCGACTGGCTTTCGTGCAGCACCATACCGCGGGCATTGCCGACCGGCTGCTGGCGCCAGGCCGCCGGCAGGCCACGCTCGTAGAGCGCATGTCCGGTCTCGTGCAGCACGCCCATCAGGGCGCCGGTGAAGTTCGCCTCGGCGTAGCGCGTGGTGATGCGCACGTCGTCGGGCACGCCGCCGGTGAAAGGATGCAGGCTGACATCGAGCCGCCCATGCTCGAAATCGAAGCCGAGCGCCGCCATGAAGCGCAGCCCGAGCCGGCGTTGCGCCTCGACCGGAAACGGCCCGGCAAGGGGCAGCGGCGCCGGCATCGCGTTCTGCCGCGCCAAGGCCCGCTCGAGGAATCCGGGCAGGAAATCCGCCAACTCGGCGAAGATCGCATCGATGGCAGCCGAGGACCCGTCCGGCTCGTACTCGTCGAGCAGCGCATCATAGGGCGAGCAACCGAAGGCGGCGGCCTTGGCGGCGGCGACCTGGCGCGTCAGCCCGACCAGCTCTTCGAGCGAAGGCCGCAGCATGGCGAAATCGTCCGCCGCCCGCGCCTTGCGCCAGATCATCTCGCAGGCCGAAGCGGCGCGCGAGCGCGCCTCCACCAGATCCGCCGCCAGCGCCGTCGCGTGGCGCCATTCGCGCCGCATTTCGCGCAAGTTCGCCCGCTGCCAGGAATCGAGCGCCGTCGCATCGCCCTCGGCGGCCGACAGCAGGTCGCCGACCGCCGGATCGGTCAAGGTTTCGTGGCGGATCACGCCGAGGGTTGCAAGCTGCTCGGCGCGCGCCTCGGCGCCGCCCGCCGGCATCATCGCCGCCTGGTCCCAGCCCAGCATGGCGAGCGCGCCGCCTATGGCGGAGAGGCGCTGGAAGCGTCGCTCCAGCTCGTCATAGGGGCTGTTCTTCGCCGATATACCCGGCTTCATCCGCCAGGCCGGCATCGCCGCGCCCGCCCTCCTGGTCGAGGCGGGCCCGGCGCCCAACCCCGGCGGGCTGCCGATCGGCGGCCAGACGGTGGTCGACATCCCGAACGATCACCT
>DATKQA010000056.1:0-3263 GCA_035523835.1 Candidatus Sulfotelmatobacter sp. | reverse complement strand
AGGTGATCGTTCGGGATGTCGACCACCGTCTGGCCGCCGATCGGCAGCCCGCCGGGGTTGGGCGCCGGGCCCGCCTCGACCAGGAGGGCGGGCGCGGCGATGCCGGCCTGGCGGATGAAGCCGGGTATATCGGCGAAGAACCAGAGGTTCTGTGCCGGCTGGTTGTCGGGCACGAACCAGCCCTGGCGCCAGCCGGTGCGGACGACGCCCGTCACCGTCACCCCGCCCGACGGCTGGCTCAGCGGCCGGGTTTCCGGCCTCTTGTTCGCCGCCGGCACCCAGCCGCGGTCCACCAGCACGAAGCCGCCGCCGTCGCGCGCCAGCGGCACGATCAGGTGATAGCCGAGATTGCCGCGTTCGGTATAGGCGAGGAGGTGCATCTCCTTGTCGTTCAGGAAGTGGCCGGAAACGGTGACATGGCGCCACTCCCAGGCCTTGGGATCGATGGCATCGCCCGGCGGCAGCGGCACCGGCGCCGCATGGATGCGACTATCGACGGTAGCCAGCAGATCGGTCTTCCAGGCCAGCCTCTCGAGCTGCCAGATGCCGAGGCCGACGAGCAGGATCAGCGCCGGCACGGTGAACAGGGTCGGCCAGAACGCCGGCCGGACGGAGGAAGGCCAGAGGGCCGCCATGGTCAACCGAAGCCTGCGAAGACCTTGTGGCGATATTGCAGCGCGATCAGCACCGCTTTGAACGGCCTGAGCAACGCGATCGAGCCGACCAGGATCAGCGGCAGCCAGAGCACCATATGCACCCAGATCGGCGGGGCAAACTTGATCTCGACCCAGAGCGCCAGGCCGACGATCAGGAAGCCGAGCACCAGAATGACAAAGACCGCCGGCCCGTCGCCGGAATCGACTTGCGCATAGTCAAGACCGCAGTGGCGGCAAGCCGGCGGCACGGTGAGCAGGCCGACGAACAGCCGGCCTTCGCCGCAGCGCGGGCACCGGCAACGCAGGCCGGCGGCGATCGGGGAGATCGGCGGGTAGTACGGCGCCTCTCCCAACTCACTCGGCCTGGAAGGGGAAGCCGTAGGAGCCCCACCAATAGATGCAGGCGAACAGGAACAGCCACACCACGTCGACGAAGTGCCAATACCAGGCGGCGGCCTCGAAGCCGAAATGATGATTCGGTTTGAAATGGCCGAGATAGGCGCGACACAAGGTCACGATCAGGAAGATGGTGCCGATGATCACATGGGCGCCATGGAAGCCCGTGGCCATGAAGAAGGTCGAGGCGTAGATGCCGTCCTTGAAGCCGAAGGCGGCGTGACTGTACTCGTAGGCCTGCACCGAGGTGAACAAGAGGCCGAGCAGGACGGTGCAGACCAGGCCCTTGAGCAAGCCGTCGCGGTCGTTGTGCTGCAGGGAATGATGCGCCCAGGTGACGGTGGTGCCGGAGGTCAGCAGGATCAACGTGTTCACGAACGGCAGGTGCCAGGGGTTGAAGGGTTCGATGCCGGTCGGCGGCCAATGCCCGCCGACGGCGGCGGTCGGAAACAGCGACGAGTTGAAATAGGCCCAGAACCAGGCGACGAAGAACATCACCTCGGAGGCGATGAACAGCACCATACCGTAGCGCATGCCGAGCTGCACCACCGGCGTGTGGTGGCCTTCGAAGGTGGCTTCCCTGATCACGTCGCGCCACCAGACGAACATGGTATAGGCGAGAATCAGAATGCCGAGCGGCAGCGGCCACCAGCCATAGTCGTGCATGTACATGACCAGGCCGATGGCGGTGACGAAGGCGCCGATCGCGCCGATCACGGGCCACGGGCTCGGGTCCACCAGATGATAATCGTGCCCCTTGGCGTCACTGGCCGACATGTTGCTCTACTCCCATGGCTCGAAGGTTGTTGCGGCAGCCCGAAATCCAACGTCGCAGGACATCAGCCACCGTTCCGTATCTTGACGATGGTGACGACGAAAAACAGCAGCACCAGCGCCAGCAGAATACCGCCCAGCGCCAAGTTGCGCGCCCGCATGCGCCGGTGCTGATGGCCGATCGGCATGCTCACGCACTGACGCGCACCAGCGCTTCGGCGAGCAGCGCGGCGAACAGCAGGAAGAGATAGAGGATGGAAAAGCCGAACATCTGCTTTGCCGGCCGATCGCTCGCGTCGCGCCAGACGCGCACCGCGGCGAGCAGCAGCAGCGCATCCAGAACGCCCGCCACCGCGGCGTAGAAGCTGCCGCCGATGCCGAAGAACCAGGGGCCGTAGCTCACCGGGATCAGGAGGAGCGTATAGATCAGGATCTGGCGGCGGGTTTCGCGCGGCCCCGCGACGACCGGCAGCATGGGCACGCCGACCTTGGCGTAGTCGCCGGAACGATAGAGCGCCAGGGCCCAGAAATGCGGCGGCGTCCACATGAAGATGAGCGCAAACAGCGCCAGCGACGGCAGGCCGACGTGGCCGGTCACCGCCGCCCAGCCGATCATCGGCGGGAAGGCGCCGGCGGCGCCGCCGATGACGATGTTCTGCGGCGTGCGCCGCTTCAGCCAGATGGTATAGACGAAGACGTAGAAGGCGATGGTGAGTGCGAGCAGCGCCGCCGCGACCAGGTTCACCAGGAGGCCCATCACCACCGTCGAGCCGACCGCGAGCGTGGCGCCGAAGCCGAGCGCCTCGCCCGGCGCAATCCGGCCGCGCGGGATCGGCCGGCCGCGGGTGCGCGCCATGCCGGCGTCGATGTCGGCGTCGTACCACATGTTGATGGCGCCCGAGGCGCCGGCGCCGACGGCAATGCAGAGGAGCGCGGTGAAGGCCAATATCGGGTGCAATTGTCCCGGCGCCACGGCCATGCCGACGAGGCCGGTGAAAACCACCAGCGACATCACCCGCGGCTTGAGCAGGGCGATGTAGTCGGCGACCGTCGCCGCCGGCGCCATCGCCTCGCGCGGCAGCGCCTCGACCGACGTTGTCGCGCCGGCGACGCCGCCGGACACCGCCTTCGGATAGGCCATCATCGTCGATGTCGCCACAGCGCCCCGCCCTCGGCCGCCGGACTCAGTGCCCGCCTTGATAGTGGCTGAGATCGGGCAGGGTGCTGAACTGGTGGAACGGCGGCGGCGAGGACAGGGTCCATTCCAGGGTCGTCGCCCCCTCGCCCCAGGGATTGTCGGCAACCTTGCGCTTGCGCCAGAAGGCATCGATGACGATGTAGACGAAGAACAGGGTCGAGGCGAAGGAGATGAAGGCGCCGATCGAGGACACCTCGTTCCAGCCGGCAAAGGCCGCGGGATAGTCCGGGATGCGTCGC
>DATKQA010000055.1:0-9312 GCA_035523835.1 Candidatus Sulfotelmatobacter sp. | reverse complement strand
CTTGATGTCGCAAGTTTTGCAGTGGACGCAATTTTGCGCGTTGATCTGCAACCGCGGATTGGAGCCGTCGTCGTTGCGGACGATTTCGTAAACGCCCGCCGGACAGTAGCGCTGTTCCGGCGCATCCCAGCGCGGCAGGTTGATGGCGACCGGCACGGTGGCGTCGCGCAAGGTCAGGTGGCAGGGCTGATCCTCTTCATGGTTGGTGTTGGAGATGAACACCGAGGAGAGCTTGTCGAAGCTGATCTTGCCGTCGGGCTTCGGATAGGCGATCGGCGGGCTGACATCGGCCGGACGCAGGCTCTCGTGATCCGCCTTGCCGTGCCGCAGGGTCCAGGGCACCAGAAAACCGAGGCCGAGGTTGTTCAGCCACATATGCAGGCCGCCGTGCGCCATGCCCACCCAGGTGCCCCAGCGCGACAGGCCGGGCTTCACGTTGCGCACGCGATGCAGGTCCTTGTAGACCCACGACTGCCGGAAGGCTTCGGGATAGGCGGTCAGTTCGTCATGCCCCGAAGCGCCGCCTTTGAGCGCATCGAAGGCGGCCGCCGCCGCCAGCATGCCGGTCTTCATGGCGTTGTGCGAACCCTTGATGCGCGGCACGTTCATGAAACCCGCCGTGCAGCCGATCAGCGCGCCGCCGGGGAAGGTCAGCTTCGGCACCGACTGCAGGCCGCCCTCGGTCAACGCGCGCGCGCCATAGGCGACGCGCTTGCCGCCCTCGAGATAGTGCCGCACCGCCGGGTGGGTCTTGAAACGCTGGAATTCATCGAACGGCGAGAGGTGCGGATTGCGGTAGTTCAGATGCACCACCAAGCCGATCATGACCTGATTGTCTTCCAGGTGGTACATGAAGGAGCCGCCGCCGGTCATGTAGTCGAGTGGCCAGCCGAGCGTATGCACCACCAGTCCCGGCTTGTGCTGCGACGGATCGATCTGCCAGAGCTCCTTGATGCCGATGCCGAACTTCTGCGGATCGAGGCCGCGGCGCAAATGGAAGCGTTCGGTCAATGTCTTGGTCAGCGAGCCGCGCGCGCCCTCGGCAAAGAGCGTGTACTTGGCGTGCAGCTCCATGCCCGGCGTGTAGCTGTCCTTATGGTGGCCGTCGCGGGCGATGCCCATGTCGCCGGTGGCGACGCCCTTGACGCTGCCGTCCTCGTGATAGAGCACCTCGGCCGCGGCGAAGCCCGGATAGATTTCGACGCCGAGCGCTTCGGCCTGCGTCGCCAGCCAGCGGCATACATTGCCGAGACTGACGATGTAGTTGCCGTGATTGCGCATCAGCGGCGGGATCAGGAAGTTCGGAACGGCGATATGATTGGGCCGGGTCAGGATCAGGAAGCGATCGTCCGTCACCGGCGTATGGATCGGCGCGTCTTTTTCCTTCCAGTCGGGGATCAGTTCATTGAGCGCGATGGGATCGATGACGGCGCCGGAAAGAATATGCGCGCCGACCTCGGAGCCTTTTTCGATCACGCAGACGGAAAAATCCTGGCCGTGCTGCTGGCACAATTGACGAAAGCGGATGGCCGCGCTGAGGCCGGCCGGGCCGGCGCCGACGATCACCACGTCGAATTCCATGGCTTCCCGTTCCATGCGCATCCCCCGCTCTCGGTCGCTTTGCTGCTCGCGTGAAGTAACCCGCCAGGACAGCAATTGCAAGGCGCCGCCGCTTTGCCCGCCGCGGCGGCACCGTGATAGGGTCGCGCCATGGCCGAACATGGCACCTTGCATGAATGGCTGCGCTTCCAGGTGGAAGCCGGCGCCGACGAGGCGATCGGCGGCGAACCGGTAAATCGCTATCGGACCAGCCTTCCGGCGGCGCCCGCGTCGACGGCCGCGAGCGCGGCAGCCGCGGTGGAAGCGGTGCGCCGGCCGCCGGCGGCGGCCGCGGCCACTGCCCTGGCGCCGCCCGCCGCCGCCGCGGCCAGCGCGCGCGAGCGGGCGCAGGCCTGCGATACGCTCGCCGCCTTGCGCCAGGCGCTGCTCGACTTCGACGGCTGCGCGCTCAAGGACACGGCGACGCAACTGGTCTTCGCCGACGGCAATCCCGCGGCGCCGGTCATGCTGGTCGGCGAGGCGCCGGGGCGCGACGAGGATCGCCTCGGGCTGCCCTTCGTCGGCGAAAGCGGCCAGTTGCTCGACCGCATGCTCGCCGCCATCGGCCTCGACCGGACCGGCGTCTATATCACCAACATCGTATCGTGGCGGCCGCCCGGCAACCGCCACCCCTCGCAGGAGGAGACCACCGCCTGCGCCCCCTTCGTCATGCGCCATATCGAACTGGTGGCGCCGCGCATCCTGATCCTCTTGGGCGGCGTGTCGGCCGGCACCCTGCTCGGCCGGAGCGAGGGCATTACCCGGCTGCGCGGCCGTTGGCACGAGTACAAAGCGACAACGCGGACCATCCCCGCCATGCCCACCTTCCATCCCGCATACCTGCTGCGGCAACCGGCACTTAAGCGAGAGTCTTGGCGTGATCTCTTGGCAATCAAAGATAAACTGGATGAAATCGCCTAAGTTATTCTAATCGAATAAATTTACTCATATATCCACAAAATTTTCTCTATTTACCGTAAGTCTTGATTGCCCAGGGTATTTTAATAGTCTATTAACGCTTTATGAGTGCCGTGACCTTCATAGCGGCCTCGCCGAAATATTTGCTGCGAATTCTTGCTTTCATTGCAGCAGCCCTTTGTAGCCAGGCGTTTTTGTCAAGCGACGTTCTGGCCGCGCCGTATGAGACGGCAACTGTGGCACCGGGGCTCAGGATTATCGGCGAGGACGGGATGCCGGTGCAGCCGCCGCTTTCGGCGCCCGACATCGCACGCTATCACGCCATCTTTGCGCTGCAACGCGACGCCAAATGGGCCGCGGCCGACCAGCTGATCAAGGCGCTCGACAACAAGCTGCTGCTCGGCCACGTGCTCTATCAGCGCTACGTGCATCCGAAATACAAGTCGGCCTATCCGGAACTGGTGGCCTGGCTCGAGCGCTATGCCGACTTGCCGGGCGCCGAGCGCATCCACCGGCTGGCCGAGGTTCGCATGCCGCGCGGGGCCAAGGCCCCGCCAGCGCCGGCGCCGGTCGATCTCACCGCCGTCAGCACCGACGATCCCGGCGACGACCACGACCTGGTGATCCCGCGCGCCGCCGGCGCCGGCGACGTTCGCCGCGTGCTGTCGATGGAAGAGAGCGTGCTGTCGCCGATCCACGAGCACCGGCTGGCGCAGGCGGAACAGGCGCTCGAGCGGCTGGCGCAGCAGCATGCGGTGGAGCCCGCGGAATACGACGACCTGCGCCGGCAAATCGCCGTCGCCTACTACGCCGACGGCAATGACCGGCGCGCCTATGCGCTGGCCGCGGCGGCGGCGCAGCGCTCGCGCGATCAGGTGCCCTGCGCCGACTGGACCGCCGGCCTCGCCGCCTGGCGGCTTGGCGACATGGCCGCCGCGGCAAGGCATTTCGAGGCCCTGGCCAATTCGCGCAGCGCCAGCAACGCCGAGATCAGCGCCGGCGCTTTCTGGGCGGCGCGCGCCGCCCTGAAGGCGCGCCATCCGGAAAAGGTCAATGCGCTCCTCGGCATCGCCGCGCAGTATCCGCGCAGCTTCTACGGCTTGCTGGCGTCGCGCCAGCTCGGCATCGACGTGGTCTTCAACTGGAACATGCCGCGCAAGGGCCACGACGGGCAGCACATCGAACAATTCCCCGGCGTGCAGCGGGCGCTGGCGTTGAGCGCGATCGGCGAGGATGCCCTCGCCGGCCAGGAAATCCGTCTGCTCTACATGCATGCGAGCGACGATATCGCGGCACGGCTCCTGGTGCTGGCCAGCCGGTTGAACGCCCCGGCGGCGAGCATGCAGCTCGGCGAACACTGGCGCATCAGCCGCGGCGCCACCTTCGACGGCGCGCTCTATCCGCTGCCGCGCTGGCGGCCGAAGGGCGGCTTTACCGTCGATCGCGCCCTGGTGTTCGCCTTCATGCGGCAGGAATCGGCCTTCGACACCCTGGCGAAAAGCCGGGCCGGCGCCACCGGGCTGATGCAGATCATGCCGGAAACGGCGAGCGTGATGGCGCAGGACCGCAGCCTGCGCGACACGAACAGCCGGCAGCTCTACGCGCCCGAGGTCAATATCGACCTCGGCCAGCGCTATCTGCAGCGGTTGCTGCAGGCGGACGGCATCCGCGGCAACCTGATCCTGCTGGCCGCCAGCTACAACGCCGGGCCGACCGCGGTGAAGCGCTGGCTCGGCGAAATCCGCTACGACCGCGACCCCCTGCTCTTCATCGAATCGATTCCGGCGGCGGAAACCCGCAATTTCGTCGAGCGGGTGACGACCAACTTCTGGATCTACGAACAGCGGCTCGGCCAGGATACGCCGACGCTGGACACCCTTGCCGGCGGCACCTGGCCCTATTACGTTGCCGAGGATACAGCAGCGTTATCGGTGGCCGACGATGAGCCGAATTGACGAAACCCGCCGTTTCATTCCGGTAAATATCGCCGTCCTGACCGTTTCCGACACCCGCACCGAGGCGGACGACAAGTCGGGCAACGTGCTGGTCGAGCGCCTCACCCAGGCCGGCCATCGCCTGGCCGCGCGCGCCATCGTGCCGGACGAGATCGAACGCATCCGCGCCCAGGTGTCGGCCTGGATCGACGACGCCGGCGTGGATGTGGTGATCGCCACCGGCGGCACCGGCGTCACCGGCCGCGATGTCACGCCGGAAGCCTTCGAGGCTCTCTATGAGAAAGCCATTCCCGGCTTCGGCGAGCTGTTCCGCATGCTGAGCTATCAGAAGATCGGCACCTCGACCATCCAGTCGCGCTGCTCCGCCGGCGTGGCGCGCGGCACTTACCTCTTCGCGCTGCCCGGCTCGCCCGGCGCCTGCAAGGACGCCTGGGACGACATCCTGCTGACCCAGCTCGACTACCGCTTCCGGCCCTGCAATTTCGTCGAACTGTTCCCGCGCCTGCGCGAACACGAGAAGCGCAAGGCGAGCTGAGCAGTGCCCCGGCGCCGACCATGAGTGGCGAGGACGCGGTTCCGCCCGAACGGTCGCCTGAGGAAAACGACGCCATCGCCGCCGCCATCGTGGCGCTGGTCCCGCCGCTGCTGCAGGCGCTGGAGGCGCTCGGCTTCATCGGCCGGCATCTGCATCCGCCGCAGCTCGGCCGGCTGCTGGCCGCGGTCGGCCGGCGCGACGATCCCGTGCGCGCGGCGCTGGAACCGTTCCGCAAGCTCGACTGGCCGGCGCCGCTGCAGCGCTTCCGCGAGCTGATGGAAAGCGCCGCCGACAGTGCGCTGCAGGCTTTCGACGGCTTGCGCGCGGCGGCCGAGGGAGACGACGGCGTGATGCAGGCCTATCGCGCGCTCCGCTTCGTCAGCCGCGCGCTCGAGGCGCTCTATCCCGCGGCCGCCATGCTGCCCTCGGTCAGTCAGTTCTACCTGGAAGCGCCGGCGCGCAACGACCGGGCGCTGCTGCAGCGCCTGGCCGAGGCCGACCCGGAGCGCGAGAACGTCGGCGTCATGCATGTCGACAACGAGCGCGGCATGCGCGGCGGCTTCTCGCTCTACGTGCCGGAATATTACGATGCGGCGCGCCCGCACCCGCTGATCGTGGCGCTGCACGGCGGCAGCGGCCACGGCCGCGCCTTCCTCTGGAGCTGGATGCGCGAGGCGCGCACGCGCGGCGCCGTCCTGCTCAGCCCGACCGCGGTCGGCGACACCTGGTCGCTGATGGAGCCGGAGATCGACGCGGCGAACATCGCCAAGATGCTGCACGACATCCGCCGCGGCTGGAACATCGATCCCGACCGCCTGCTGCTGACCGGCATGAGCGACGGCGGCACCTTCACCCTGGTCGGCGGGCTGCAGGGCGCCTCGCCCTTCACCCATCTGGCGCCGATATCAGCCGCCTTCCACCCGTTCCTTTTGGAGATGAGCGACCCGGCGCGCATCGCCGGCCTGCCGATCTATCTGGTGCACGGCGCGCTCGACTGGATGTTCCCGATCGAGATCGCCCGCACCGCCGACCGCGCGCTCGCCGCCGCCGGCGCCAGCATCACCTTTCGCGAGGTCGCCGATCTCTCGCATACCTATCCGCGCGACGAGAACCCCCGCGTCATGGACTGGTTCCTGCGCGCGAATTGAGCCGAAGCATCTGGCGACGGCGGCGGCGGACGCGTAATCTCTGGCCCTGTTGCCGCCAAGGGAGGAAGCGATGGAACTCGGACTGCAGGGACGCAGGGCGCTGGTGACGGGCGCGTCGAAGGGCATCGGGCTGGCCTGCGCCGAACGGCTGGCGGCGGAGGGCTGCGACGTCGCCATCGTCGCGCGCACGGCGGCCGACCTGGAGGCGGCGCGCACGCGCATCGCGGCCAAGCGCAATGTCGCGGTCAAGACCTTCGCCCACGACCTGAGCGACAGCCGCAACGTCGACAGGCTGGCCGAGGCCTGCGCCGACATCGACATCCTGGTCAACAACGCCGGCGCCATTCCCGGCGGCACCATCGGCGAGATCGACGAGGCGCGCTGGCGCGCCGCCTGGGACCTCAAGGTCTTCGGCTACATCAACATGGTCAGGCGCTTCTATGCGGCGATGAAGGGGCGCGGCCGCGGCGTCATCGTCAATATCATCGGCGCCGCCGGCGAGCGGCTCGACGCGGACTATATCGCCGGCTCCGCCGGCAACGCCTCGCTGATGGCCTTCACCCGGGCGATGGGCGGCAACAGCCCGCGCGACGGCATCCGCGTCGTCGGCATCAATCCGGGTCCGGTGGCGACCGACCGCCTGGTCACGCTCCTGAAGCGGCGGGCGAAGAACCAGTACGGCGACGAGGCGCGCTGGCAGGAGTTCCTCAAGTCCATGCCGTTCGGCCGTGCGGCAACGTCGGACGAGATCGCCGCCATGGCCACCTTCCTGGCCTCCGACCTCTCGGCCTATACCTCCGGCACCATCGTCACCATCGACGGCGGCACGGCCAATCGCGGCACCAATTGAAGCGGTCGCCAGCGGACGCGATTGACAGTGAGGGCATAAAGAGCATGGGCGGACCGCTTAGCGGCATCAAGGTCATCGAGGTCGGCCAGGCGCTGGCCGGCCCGCTGGCCGGCGTGGTGCTCGGCGACATGGGCGCCGAGGTGATCAAGGTGGAGAAAGCCGACGGCGGCGACGACGCCAGGCTTTGGGGCCCGCCCTTCGTCGACGGCGACAGCGTCATGTTCCACGCCACCAACCGCAACAAGAAATCGGTCACCCTCGACATCAAGTCGGCCGCCGATGTCGCCCGGCTGAAGCAACTCGCCGCCGGCGCCGACATCCTCATCCAGAATCTGCGGCCCGGCATCGTCGACGAGTTCGGCATCGGGCCGGAGCCGATGCTGGCGGTCAATCCGCGGCTGATCTACTGCTCCATCTGGGCCTTCGGCTACCAGGGGCCGCTCCGGCTGGCGCCGGGCTTCGATCCCTTGCTGCAGGCCTATGGCGCGGTGATGACCATGACCGGCCGACCCGAGGACCCGCCGACCTTCTGCGCCCCGGCGATCAACGACGTGGCGACCGGCCTCTGGTGCGTGATCGGCGCCCTGGCCGCGCTGCAGCAGCGGCAGGCAACCGGCAAGGGCTGCGTCATCGATACCTCGCTGTTCGAGACCGCGGTGAACTGGGTTTCCGGCGCGCTCAACCAGCACCAGATCACCGGCGCGGTGCCGGTGCGCCACGGCACCGGCAGCGGCATCCTGGTGCCCTACCAGACCTTCGACACGGCCGACCGGCCGATCTGCATCGCCGCCGGCAACGACCGGCTGTTCGTCAAGCTCGCCGCCGCCATGGGCCATCCGGAATGGTCGCGCGATCCCCGCTTCGAGGACGGCCGCAAGCGTATCGTCAACCGCGAGGCGCTGGTCGCGCTGATGCAGCCGGTGCTGCGCCGGCGGAGCCGCGACCACTGGCTCGCCGCCATGGCCGACGTCGGCGTGCCGGCCTCGCCGGTGAACGACATTGCCGAACTGGCGCGCTCGGAGCAGCTTGCCGCCATGGACATGATGCGCACCCTGCCCGGCAGCGGCATGCGCTTCGTCGGCCTGCCGATCTCCTTCGACCGCCAGCGCCCGCACCCGCGGAGCGATTCGCCGAAGCTCGGCGAGCACAATGCCGAGGTGTTCGGCGACAAGGGCTGAGCGCGCGCATTACCTCCGGGGTAATTGAACGAAGCCGGCGCCATGCCCTAGCGTCGCCGCATGACGATCATGGTCCGGCCGATCGGCAATCACCTGCGCGAATGGCGCCAGCGCCGCCGCATGAGCCAGCTCGAACTCGCCTGCGAGGCGGAGATATCAGCCCGGCACCTGAGCTTCGTCGAAACCGGCCGCTCGCTGCCGAGCCGCGCGATGGTGCTGCGCCTCGCCGAGCAGCTCGAAATCCCGACCCGCGAGCGCAACCTGCTGCTGGTCGCCGCCGGCTACGCGCCGGTCTTTCCCGAGCGCGCGCTCGACCATCCGGCGCTCGGCGCGGCGCGGCAGGCGATCGACCTGGTCATCGGCGGGCAGAAGCCCTATCCGGCCTTCGCGCTCGACCGGCACTGGACCATCGCCGCCTCCAACAGCGCGCTGCCGGAACTCTATGTCGGCGTTGCGCCGGCGCTGCTGCAGCCGCCCGTGAATGCGCTGCGCCTCACCCTGCATCCGCACGGGCTGGCGCCGCGGATCGTCAACCTGCCGGAATGGCGCGCGCACATGCTGGCGCGGCTGCGCCAGCAGATCGATCTCACCGCCGATCCCGTGCTGGTCGCGCTGATGCGGGAAGTCTCCGCCTATCCGGCGCCGCGGCCCGCGCATCTGCGCGAGCCGGCGGGCGACGCCAATGCCGTCGCGGTGCCGTTCAAGATCGCCATCGAGGCCGGCGTGCTGTCGTTCTTCAGCACCACGACCGTGTTCGGCACGCCGGTCGACGTCACCCTGTCGGAGCTGGCGCTGGAGATGTTCTTCCCCGCCGACGCCGCGACCGCGGCGATCGTGCGCCAGCTCGATCAGAAGGCCGACGCCGAACGCCCTTGGATCACCGCCGCGGCGGAGTGAGATATTTATCATCCTGGTATTTTCATCATGCTGCCACGTTCTCCACCGCCCGCAACCAGGCCATCAGAGGTTGATCCGTCCTTTGATTTGCAAGCAGGTCCGATGGTCTCGATCTGTCCAAGCCGCAGCGATGGCGGGCGGTCATGTCGGCAATTTAGAAAGTGTCACCTGAATTCATCATTCAATTTCGCCAATAGATCTGTTTTTATAATTTTATTTCCCTGTGTGATAA
>DATKQA010000054.1:0-3935 GCA_035523835.1 Candidatus Sulfotelmatobacter sp. | reverse complement strand
ACGGCGGTTTCGCCGGTCTCCTCCAGCGTGCCGAAACGGCCGACGGGCAGCCGGCTCGGCGAGGCCTTGAGCCCGTCGACCACCATGTCGGTCTCGACCAGCGCCGGTGCCAGCGCGTTCACCGTGATGCCGCTCTTGGCAAGCTGGCTGGCGTAGGAATGGGTCAGGCCGAGCAGGCCGGCCTTCGAGGCGGCATAATGCAGGTTGGTCGCGCCGCCGATCTGCGCCGCTACCGAGGAAAGCATGATGATGCGGCCCCAGCCGACCTCGCGCATATGCGGCAGCACCGCCTCGGTCACCAGGAAGGCGGACTTGAGATTGACGGTCAGCACCTCGTCCCACTCGGCTTCGCTGACCGTGTTGCCCGGCAGCGAGCCGAGGATGCCGGCGTTGTTCACCAGGACGGCGATCGGCCCGAAGGCCCCGACCGCGGTCCGCACCAGGCGATCCACCTCGGCCTTGCGCGAGACGTCGGCCTGCACCGCGATGGCGCGGCGCCCCATCGCCTCGATGGCCTTCACCACCGCATGGGCATCGTCCTCCCGGCTGGCGTAGTTCACCACCACCTTGGCGCCGGCGCGCCCGAGCGCGAGCGCGATGCCCTTGCCGATGCCGCGGCTGGCGCCGGTCACCAGGGCCACTGCGTTGGTCAGATCCTGCATGGAAACGCTCCCCTGTCAGCGAAGACGGTCGGCGGCGGTCCCTCAGGCGCCGATCTCGACCGCGTAATTCTCGATCACCAGGTTGGCAAGCAACTGCTGGCACATCTGCTCGACCGCCGAGCGGGCCTTGGCCGCGTCGGCTTCCGCCAGTTCGATCTCTATATACTTGCCCTGACGCACGTCCTCGACGCCGGCGAAGCCGAGCGAGGCCAGCGCATGCTGGATGGCCTTGCCCTGCGGGTCGAGCACGCCGTGCTTGAGGGTGATGTGAACGCGCGCCTTCATCGCTGCTCCAAAGCCTCCCCGGCTACTGCATCATCGCCGGGCCCTTCATGTCGCGCGGTCCGCCCTCGGGCAGGATGCCGAGGCGGCGGGCGACTTCCTGATAGGCTTCGGCCACGTCGCCGAGATCGCGGCGGAAACGGTCCTTGTCCATCTTGTCGTTGGTGGCGATGTCCCATAGCCGGCAATTGTCCGGGCTGATCTCGTCGGCCAGGATGATGCGCATGTCCTCGCCCTGCCAATGCCGGCCGAACTCCAGCTTGAAGTCGACCAGGCGGATGCCGACGCCGAGGAACAGGCCGGTGAGGAAATCGTTGACCCGCAGGCTGAGCGACATGATCTCGTCGATCTCGTGCGGCGTGGCCCAGCCGAAACAGGTGATGTGCTCCTCGGTGATCATCGGATCGCCGAGCTCGTCGTTCTTGTAGTAGAACTCGACGATCGAGCGGGGCAGCGGCGTGCCTTCGGCGATGCCGAGCCGGGTGGCGAGCGAGCCGGCGGCGACGTTGCGCACCACCACCTCGATCGGGATGATCTCGACTTCCTTGATGAGCTGTTCGCGCATGTTGAGCCGGCGCACGAAATGCGTCGGCACGCCGATCTCGTTCAGCCGCGTCATCAGATATTCCGAGATGCGGTTGTTCAGCACCCCCTTGCCGGTGATGGTGCCCTTCTTCTGGTTGTTGAAGGCGGTGGCGTCATCCTTGAAATACTGCACCAGCGTGCCGGGCTCGGGGCCTTCGAACAGCACCTTCGCCTTGCCTTCATAGAGCTGCCTGCGGCGGGTCATGGCGAACCTCACGCATGGATCCGGGCGCGCCCGGGGGCATCGCGCACCACGTCGGTTGGCGCCGGCCTCAAACGGTTGAAACCGGCCTGAAAACTAAGACCGGACGCCGTCGGATGAGCCGACGCGTCCGGAATGACTGCGGACCTTAGCCCATCCCTGCCGCCCTGACAACGACGCCGGACATGCGCGGCATGTCCGCTTCGGCGCATGCCGCGTGACGACACCGGGCATTTGTGGCATTGATGGCGCCGGCAGGCAACGCTGCATCCGCCGGTCCGGGCGATGGCGGGCCGGCAGGGATCGATCGGGGATTGCGATGACGACTTTCGACGAGCGCGAGCACGGTTTCGAAGCCAAATTCGCCCATGACCAGGAGATGGCTTTTCGGGCGCGGGCGCGGCGCAACAAGCTGCTGGGCCGCTGGACGGCCGAGAAGATCGGCCTGTCGGGCGATGCCAACGAGGTCTATGCCAAGGGCTTCGCCACGCTCAACATCGAAAATTCCGACGACGTGATCGTCGCCAAGATCATGCATGCGCTGGGCGAGCGCGGCGTTCCGGCGATCGAGACCGAAATCCGCCAGCGCATGGCACAGCTCGGCGCGCGCGCCAAGGCCGAGCAGATGAAGAAATAGCCCCTAGGCCGCGCCGAAGACGCGGCGGAAGATGGTGTCGACGTGCTTGGTGTGGTAGGCGAGATCGAACAGCGCATCGAGCGCGTCCGGCCTTAGCGCCCGGGCGACCTCCGGATCGGCCTTGAGCAGCTTCAGGAAGTCGGCCCCCTCGGCCCAGGCCGGCATGGCGTTGCGCTGGACGGCGGCATAGGCGGCTTCGCGGCTCAGCCCGGCCTGGGTCAGCGCCAGCAGCACGCGCTGGCTATGGATCAGCCCGCCGAGCCGGTCCAGATTCTTGCGCATGTTGGCGGGATAGACCACCAGCTTCTCGACCACGCCGGCCAGGCGGTTCAGGGCGAAGTCGAGGTGCACCGTGGCGTCCGGCCCGATGCCGCGCTCGACCGACGAGTGCGAGATGTCGCGTTCGTGCCAGAGCACCACGTTCTCCAGCGCCGGCGTCACCGCGGAGCGCACCAGGCGGGCGAGACCGGTCAGGTTCTCGGTCAGCACCGGGTTGCGCTTGTGCGGCATGGCCGAGGAGCCCTTCTGGCCGGGGGAGAAATACTCCTCGGCCTCCAGCACCTCGGTCCTTTGCAGGTGCCGGATCTCGGTGGCGAGCCGCTCCACCGCCGCGGCGATGACGCCGAGGGTGGCGAAATACATGGCATGGCGGTCGCGCGGGATGATCTGGGTCGAGACCGGCTCCACCGCGAGGCCGAGTTTGGCCGCCACGTGCGCTTCGACCCGCGGATCGATATTGGCGAAGGTGCCGACGGCGCCCGAAATGGCGCAGGTGGCGATCTCGGTGCGCGCCGCCACCAGCCGTTCGCGGCAGCGGGCGAATTCGGCGTAGGCTTGCGCCAGCTTCAGGCCGAAGGTAGTCGGCTCGGCGTGGATGCCGTGGCTGCGGCCGACACAGAGCGTGTGCTTGTGCTCGAAGGCGCGCTTGCGGATGGCGGCGAGAACCTTGTCGAGGTCGGCGAGCAGGATGTCGGCGGCCTGCTTGAGCTGCACGGCGAGGCAGGTGTCGAGCACGTCCGACGACGTCATGCCCTGGTGCACGAAACGCGCTTCCGGCCCGACATGCTCCGCCAGATTGGTGAGGAAGGCGATGACGTCGTGCCGCGTCTCGCGTTCGATCTCGTCGATGCGCGCCACCTCGAAGGCGCCGCGTTGCCACACGGCCTTGGCCGCGGATTCGGGGATCACGCCGAGCGCCGCCTGCGCGTCGCAGGCATGGGCCTCGATCTCGAACCAGATGCGGAAGCGGTTTTCCGGCTCCCAGATGGCGGCCATCTCGGGGCGGGTATAGCGCGGGATCATGGCGGCATTCCTCCGATTGCGCCGCCATCATAGCGGTCGGCCTCGACATGAACCAAATTCATTTTTAATATATCCATCATTCAGGACATCAATCTCGCCGGCGTCGACCTGAACTTGCTGACGGTGCTCGATGCGCTGCTGGCGGAGCGCCAGGTGACGCGCGCCGCGGCGCGCCTCGGCCTGACCCAGCCGGCGGTCAGCCACGCCCTCGGCCGGCTGCGGGCGCTGTTCGGCGATCCGCTGCTGGTCCGCGGCGCCGGCGGCA
>DATKQA010000053.1:0-2702 GCA_035523835.1 Candidatus Sulfotelmatobacter sp. | reverse complement strand
AAAGCTCGCGCAACTGCTTCGCCGAGACCTCGCTCGGCGCCTGCATCATCAGGTCCTGCGCCTGCTGGTTCATCGGGAACAGGATAACCTCGCGGATGTTCGGCTCGTCGCAGAGCAGCATGACCATGCGGTCGATGCCGGGCGCCATGCCGCCGTGCGGCGGGGCGCCGTAGCGGAAGGCATTGAGCATGCCGCCGAAGCGCGCCTCCACCGTCTCGGCCGCATAGCCGGCGATGCGGAAGGCCTCGAGCATGATGTCGGGACGATGGTTGCGGATGGCGCCGGAGGCGAGCTCCACGCCGTTGCAGACGATGTCGTACTGGTAGGCGAGCACGCCGAGCGGGTCCTGCGCCCGCAGCGCTTCGAGCCCGCCCTGCGGCATGGAGAAGGGATTGTGGCTGAAGTCGATCCGCTTCTCGTCCTCGTTCCACTCGTACATCGGGTAGTCGACGATCCAGCAGAAGCGGAACTCGCGCTGGCCGCCGAGGCCGAGCTCCTCGGCGATGCGCAGCCGCGCCGCGCCGGCGAGCCTGGCGGCCGCGCCGGCCTTGTCGCAGGCGAAGAAGACGGCATCGCCGACGGCCGCCCCGGCCAGGGTGCGCACCGCTTCGACGCGAGCGGGGTCGAGGTTCTTGGCGATCGGCCCCTTGGCGCCGTCGGCCTCGAAGACGATATAGCCGAGGCCCGGCGCGCCCTCGCTCCGCGCCCACTCGTTCAGCTTGTCGAAGAAGCTGCGCGGACGCGCCGCCGCGCCCGGCGCCGGGATGGCGCGCACCGCCGCGCCCTTGTCGATCGCGCGCGCGAAAATGCCGAAGCCGGAGCCGCGGAAGGCCTCGGTCACGTCGGCGATCTCGATCGGGATGCGCAGGTCGGGCTTGTCGGTGCCGTATTTCAGCAGCGCATCGGCATAGGTGATGCGCGGAAACGGGCGCGGCGTGACCGGCCGGCCGCCGAATTCCTCGAACACGCCGTGCAGCACCGGCTCGACCGCGGCGAACACGTCCTCCTGGGTGACGAAGCTCATCTCCAGGTCGAGCTGGTAGAACTCGCCGGGCGCGCGGTCCTTGCGCGGGTCCTCGTCGCGGAAGCAGGGGGCGATCTGGAAATAGCGGTCGAAGCCGGCCACCATGATGAGCTGCTTGAACTGCTGCGGCGCCTGCGGCAGCGCGTAGAACTTGCCGGGATGCAGCCGGCTCGGCACCAGGAAGTCGCGCGCGCCCTCCGGCGAGGAGGCGGTCAGGATCGGCGTCGAGAATTCGGTGAAGCCCTGCGCCTGCATGCGCCGGCGGATGCTGGCGATGACCTCAGTGCGCAGCACGATGTTGCGATGCAGCCGCTCGCGCCGCAGATCGAGGAAGCGATAGCGCAGCCGCGTGTCCTCGGGATATTCCTGCTCGCCGAACACCGGCAGCGGCAGCTCCTCGGCGGCGGAGAGCAGCTCCATGCTCTCGACGCGGAGCTCGACCGCGCCGGTCGGCAGGTTGGCATTGACCGTATCGGCCGTGCGGGCGACCAGCGTGCCGAGCACCGACACCACGCTCTCGGCCCGCACCGTCTCCAGCGCCCGGAACACGGCGCTGCCGATATCGACCACGCACTGGGTGATGCCGAAATGGTCGCGCAGGTCGACGAACAGGAGGTTGCCGTGGTCGCGCTTGCGATGCACCCAGCCGGCGAGCTTGACGGTCTGGCCGACATGGGCCGGGCGGAGTTCGCCGCAATTGTGGCTTCGATAGGCGTGCATCCGGCGATCCGCGCTGTCACTGGTTGATGCTGACGGCGCCCGCGGAGCGGGCCGCGGTGAAGTCCCACGCGCCGCCCGCCCTTGTCAAGCCAAGGATGGGTTTTCTCCGGCACCTCGCGGCAATCCGGTCTCGGTCAGTCCCCCCGCCGGCGCTCGGAGTAGCGAAGCCGCGCCGACGTCGATCGCCGCTCGTCAAAACCGGAACCCGATCTTGGAAATACTTCTTATCCCAATGAAATATAAGATAAATCCTGAACGGATTGGAAACCATTGCCAAACGGCAACGTCCAGCCTGCGATCGATCTGCATGTCTGGCACCGATGGAGCGCCGCTCCTGTTTCTTTCCGGCGCCACGCCGTCCGAGGACCATTGGCCTGCGACTTCGCCGCCATGATGGTGTATAAGCCCGAGACAATGACCATTATCGATACTTCGGCAGCGCTGGCGCAATTCTGCCGGCGCATGAGCAGCGCGCCCTTCGTCACCGTCGATACCGAGTTCATGCGCGAGAACACCTTCTGGCCGCATCTCTGCCTGGTGCAGGTGGCGGGGCCGGAGGAAGCCGTGGCCATCGACCCGCTGGCCGACGGCATCGACCTGGCGCCGCTCTATGCGCTGATGCAGGACCCGGGCGTGCTCAAGGTCTTCCATGCCGCGCGCCAGGACGTGGAGATCTTCTTTCACCAGTCCGGCGCGGTGCCGGCGCCGCTCTTCGACACCCAGGTCGCCGCCATGGTCTGCGGCTTCGGCGAGCAGGCCGGCTACGAGACCCTGGCGGTGCAGCTTGCCAAGGCCAGCATCGACAAATCCTCGCGCTTCACCGACTGGGCGCGCCGGCCGCTCACCGAGCGGCAGGTGCAATATGCGCTGTCCGACGTGACCCATCTGCGCGTCATCTACGACAAGCTGAGCCGGCGCCTCGCCAAGTCCGGCCGCGAAAGCTGGCTCGGCGAGGAGA
>DATKQA010000052.1:0-3254 GCA_035523835.1 Candidatus Sulfotelmatobacter sp. | reverse complement strand
CTGCTTCGCCCAGGCCATGAACGAGTTCTTGTTCAGGAGCGCCCCTGTCGAATCCTGTAACTGCTTGCTGCACAGGTAACGCAGGCCGAACCAGACGAAAGTCTTCGGTTGAAACGTCCGCATCAGGAATTCGTGGATTTCGAGATCCTTGACGACGGCAAGGCGGCCATGCACGCCCTTGAAGACGCGGCTGGCGGCAAATTTCTCCGCTTCGCCCCAATTCGGCCCTTCGGAATCGACGCCGGTACCCTTCACCATGCCGTGCGATCCGTCGACCATTTCGAAATAGCTCTTCGAGGCCGAGTCATAGACCGGCGTATCCAGCAGCTCATGCCGGTAGTTGTAGCCGGGTGTTTGCCCCCGCACCGAATGGACGGCGACGAGACAGAACAAGGACAGCGGCGCCAGCAACAGCAGCTTTCGTAGCATCATCATCGACACTTTCTATGGGCCGGCATGCCTTCGCCGGCACCGCCTTGCAACAAAGCATCGGGCCGGCACGGCGATGGCGAGCGCAGCGGCCGTCATCTGGCTCCAACCGGAATGGTGCCGAGCGTGCACCATCCGCAGGCCGATGCGCTCCGAGTGCAAACGCTATTGCATCGATTGCGCGAGATCAACGGCATTGTCGCCGCCGCTGCGGCGCCTGTTGCCGGTGTCATTTGCGCGCCGCCAGCCAGAGTTCCAGAACCAGGAGATCCCAGGCGATGCCGTCGTCGCTGGCAAGAGCGCCGCGATGCGCACGGTCCAGCAGCGCGGCGAGAAATTCGGCCCGGAAATAGTTGCGCCGGCGAAGGTCCGACAGGCCGTCGCAAATGAGCGAGCGGAGCGGTGCGTGGGTATTCATGAAGTTCATGTAGGGCAGGCCGAAGCCGTGCTTCTGCTTGTTGATGATCTCGTCCGGCAGGAAGCCCGTCATGACGTCCTTGTAGAACTGCCTGAGCTTGCCGCCGGGCATCAGTAGCGCTTCCGGCAGGCCGGCGGAAAATTCGACCACCTCGTCGACCAGGAACGGATAGCGCACCCGCACGCCGGCCGCCTCGCACATCCGGCTGACCTTGCGCAGGTCGCCGTCGGCAAGCGTCACCCTGAGATCGAAGTTCATCATGCGCTGGACCTTGCCGGCATCGGCCGGCGCGTCGTAGATGCTGACGGCGAGGGCCCGCGAGGCGGCGGGATCGATGGCACCGAGCGCATCTGCGCTGAATACCTCGGCCGGCTGCTGCTTGATGAACAGGTTGTACATCATCCGCTCGGGCACCGGCATCGCCGCCAGCTCGATATAGCGGGCGATGCGGCCGAAGAGCCGGATTTGCCTGGCAAAGGAGCGCGAGCGCGCGAACGGCAGCAGCAAGGCCTCGCGCAACGGCCGGGGAACTCGGCCGTAGTGATCGAAGATGCGGTCCTTGACATAGCGCTCGTTGCCGGCGAACAGCTCGTCGCCGCCGTCGCCGGCCAGCATCATCTCGACGCCCGCTTCCTTGGCCAGGCGGGCGCAATGGTAGGACGGAATGACGGAGGAATTGGCGAAGGGCTCGTCGTAGATGCGGATCGACTGGTGCAGGACGTCGATGACGTCCTCCGGCTTTATGTAGTAGATCCGGTGGTCGGTGGCGAAGCGCCTGGCCGCCGCCTCGGCGTAGTAGGCCTCGTCGAAACCTTCGACGGGAAAGCCGATGGTGAAGGTGCGGAGCTTGTCCGGCAGCAGGCCGGCGGCAAAGCCGACGACGGAACTGCTGTCGAGGCCGCCGCTGAGGAACGCACCCGCGGTCGCCGCCTTCTCGCCGGCGAGGCAGGTCGCGACCGCATTGCGCAAGCGGTTCCGCAGCTCGGCCCCGGCGGCTTCCTTGCCGAGTTGCGTTGTGCTGCGATACGGCATGCGCCAATAGGGCGCGACCCGGCACTGGTTCGCCTCGAAGAGAAGATATTCGCCCGGCACGAGCTTCTGCTGCTCGGCGTAGATGGTTTTCGGCGCGGGAATCCGGTCGCCGAAATAGAGGTAGTCGAAGATCGACTGCAGCGCCACGGTCGAGCCGACGCTCGGATGCGCACGCACCGCATCGGTAGTCGAGCCGAATACCACCATGCCGGGCCGCGGCCGGGCATAGCACATGGTCTGGACACCGACCCGGTCGATCGCCAGCAGCAGGCGTCGCGCCGTGGAATCCGATATCGCCAAGGCGAACGTGCCGCGCAGGTCTTCGAATAGCCCGACGCCCTTGCTGCGATAGGCGGCAAGCAGCGCCTTGGCATGCCCGCCGCGGGCGGCGGTTTCGGCAAGGCCCGGGTCGGACCAGACGGGATAGCCTTCCAATGCCGCCCGGATGTCGTCCTCGACGGCGAACGAGCCCATCGCCGCATGCGCCCGCGTGGCCAGTCCGAAATCGGCGCCGCATGCCGATTCCGAACGGCCGGGCATGTACTGCGGCAGCGCCGCCGCCATCCGGCCGACCGCAACCTCCGCCGGCTCCGTCGTGCCGCCGCCAAACCAACCGCAAATCCCGCTCATGGAAGCTGTTGCCTCATGTCACCAGAGCCGGTTGGCCCGGCGCATCCCGGTGGATGCCGCTTGTGCTCCACGCCCGCCCCCGTCGGCCGAATCGCTCGAAGCCGCTTTAATCACGCAGAGGTAAAAATGCGGTTTTCGAACGGGAAAGCCAACAGCTAGTTGCGGCATGGCAAAGCCGGCCACGGCCGCAACGAATCCGCCCCGTCCGGCGGCGGAAAGCAGGCGCGGTGCTGGAAGTTCCTGGGGTCTACGACACGGCCGGGTGCCAGTTGGCCGCAATCACCGGCTCGAGCTGGGCCGGCACCGTGGTGCCAAAGCCCGACGACGAACTGGGCGGCGGCCCGAAACTCGCCATGGCGCTGACCAGGTTCTGCACCTGGGATTGCATCAGCACGTTGCCATCAGCGGTCTCGAACTGCTGCACCTGCGCCGCGCTGTTGGCGAACCAGTTCTGCACGACGACATTGTCGGTGGTGCCGATGAGGCTCACGTCGAGGTCGTTGCCGGACTGGCTGAACCAGAGTTCGTCGTCGGTAATGCCCGATCCGAACTGCACGGTGTCGTTTTTGGTCGAGACGGCAACATTCGCCTGGACGGTTTCCGTGCCGTAGCCGTGATCGAAGATATAGGTATTGTTCGCCGCCCCGCCGACCAGCAGGTCGCCGCCGCCGCCGCCGTCGAGCGTGTCATTGCCGGCGCCGCCGGTCAGGGTGTCGGCCAGGGCCGTGCCGACGATATTGGTCAC
>DATKQA010000051.1:0-3182 GCA_035523835.1 Candidatus Sulfotelmatobacter sp. | reverse complement strand
GCCGGCGGCTTCGGCATCACCGGCAAGATCTGCGAGGAATTCTACGCCCTCGGCGTCGACGTGCTGACCACCGGCAACCACGTCTGGGACCAGAAGGAGACGCTCGGCTATATCGACGGCGACCCGCGCCTGCTGCGGCCGCAGAATTTTCCGCGCGGCACGCCGGGGCGCGGCGCCGGCCTGTTCAAATCGGCGCGCGGCAAGCGCGTCGCCGTCATCCATGTCATGGGCCGCGTGTTCATGGACCCGCTCGACGACCCCTTCGCCACGGTGGCGGCGGAGATGGCCAGGCTCACGCTCGGCGCCACGGTCGATTTCGTCCTGGTCGACATCCACGGCGAGGCGACCTCGGAGAAGATGGCGATGGGCCATTTCGTCGACGGCCGCGCCTCCCTGGTGGTCGGCTCGCACAGCCATGTGCCGACCGCGGACGCGCAGATCTTTCCCGGCGGCACGGCCTATCAGACCGACGCCGGCATGTGCGGCGACTACAATTCCGTGATCGGCATGGACAAGGCCGAGCCGCTCAACCGCTTCCTGCGCAAGATTCCCGGCGGCCGCTTCGAGCCGGCGGGCGGCGAGGCGACCTTGTGCGGCGTTTTCGTCGAAAGCGACGACCGCACCGGGCTGGCGCGGCGCGTGGCGCCGGTGCGCATCGGCGGGCGACTCGGCCAGACGGAACCGCCCCTGGCCTGATCGTCGAGCACGCCGCCGGCGCGGAAATCGGCCTTGCCGGCTGCCGCGCTGCACAATATGTGGTAAAAATCTGCGGCTTTGGTATCTACGCTGCAGAAATTCGCCAGAGCAAAGGACGTTCGCGGATGGCTGGCCATTCCCAGTTCAAGAACATCATGCACCGCAAGGGTGCGCAGGACGCGAAGCGGGCAAAAATCTTCACCAAGCTGATCCGCGAACTGACCACGGCGGCGCGCACCGGCCTGCCCGATCCGGCGGCGAACCCGCGGCTGCGCGCCGCGGTCGTCGCCGCCCGCCAGGCCAACATGTCGAAGGACACGGTGGAGCGGGCGATCAAGCGCGGCGCCGGCGCCGGCGAGGCGGAGAACTACGTCGAGGTCCGTTACGAAGGCTACGGCGCCGGCGGCATCGCCGTCATCGTCGAGGCGCTCACCGACAACCGCAACCGCACGGCCAGCGACGTCCGCTCCGCCTTCACCAAGCACGGCGGCTCGCTCGGCGAGACCGGCTCGGTCTCCTTCATGTTCGACCGCGTCGGCCAGATCGCCTACGCCGCCGACAAGGCGACGCCGGAGGCAATGTTCGAGGCGGCGCTGGAAGCTGGCGCCGACGATTGCCATTCCGACGCGGAAGGTCACGAGGTCACGGCGGCGCCCGACGCCTTCATCGCCGTGCGCGAGGCGCTGGAAAAGCGCTTCGGCGATCCGCAGAGCGCCAAGGTGATCTGGCGGCCGCACAATACCGTGCCGGTCGACGAGGAGCGTGCCGCCACCCTGCTCAAGATGCTCGAGGTGCTGGAGGACAGCGACGACGTGCAGAACGTTTACGCCAACTTCGAGATCGCCGACGAGATCATGCAGAAACTCAGCGCCTGAACGTGCGTCTGCTCGGCCTCGATCCAGGTTTGCGCAGCACCGGCTGGGGCGTGATCGAGGTCGTCGGCAACCGGCTTCGGCATCTGGCCAACGGCAGCGTCGCCTCAGACGGCCAGGCGGCGCTGGCCGAGCGCCTGCTGCAGCTCTACGACGGCCTCGGCAAGGTCGTCGCCGAATGGCAGCCCGAGGCCGCCGCGGTCGAGGAGACCTTCGTCAACAAGAACCCGCACTCGACGCTCAAGCTCGGCCAGGCGCGCGGCGTGTCGCTCCTGGTGCCGGCGCTCGCCGGCATTCCCGTCGCCGAATATTCGCCGAACCTGATCAAGAAGTCGGTGGTCGGCACCGGGCATGCGGAGAAGCTGCAGATCCACCACATGGTGCGCACCCTGCTGCCGGGTTGCCGCATCAGCGGCGCCGACGCCGCCGACGCGCTCGCCGTGGCGATCTGCCACGCGCACCATGCGGCGAGCGCGCGCAACCGGGCAGAGGGCGTGCGCCGCGCCGGGGCGCGGCCGTGATCGGCAAGCTCAGCGGCATCCTCGATTCCGCCGGCGAGGATTGGGCCCTGGTCGACGTCGGCGGCGTCGGCTATGTCGTGCATTGCTCGGCGCGCACGCTCCGCGCCCTGCCGCGCCCGGGCGAGCCGGTCCGGCTGCACATCGCCACCCAGATGCGCGAGGATGCCATCAATCTCTACGGCTTCGTCGATCCCGCCGAGAAGGAATGGTTCGGCGTGCTGCAGACCGTACAGGGCGTCGGCGCCCGCGTCGCGCTGGCCATCCTGAGCGTGCTGCCGCCGGGCGAACTGGTGCAGGCGATCGCGGCGCAGGACCGGGCGGCGCTGACCCGCGCGCCCGGCGTCGGGCCGAAGCTCGGCGTGCGCATCCTCTCCGAACTGCGCGAGACAGCCGGCAAGACCGCCTTCGCCGCCGCGGCCGAGGGCGGCCCGGTCCAGGGCGAGGTCGGCAGCGCCGCCGATGCGATCTCGGCCCTGGTCAATCTCGGCTACAAGCGCGCCGAAGCCTTCTCCGCCGTCTCGCGGGCCCGGCGCGATCTCGGCGAGAGTGCCGCCGTCGAGGCGCTGATCCGCGGCGGCCTCAAGGAGCTTGCCCGGTGAGCGCCGGGCGCCTGACCCAGGGCCGCCTGGCCGAAGGCGACGAGGCCGAGGCGCATCTGCGGCCGCAGACCCTCGACGATTTCATCGGCCAGCGCCAGGTGCGCGAGAACTTGCGCGTGTTCATCGATGCCGCGCGCAGCCGCGGCGAGGCGCTCGACCATGTGCTGTTCTTCGGCCCGCCCGGCCTCGGCAAGACCACGCTGGCGCAGATCGTCGCCCGCGAGCTTGGCGCCAACTTCCGCGCCACCTCGGGACCGGTGATCGCCAAGGCCGGCGACCTGGCGGCGCTGCTGACCAACCTGGAAGCGCGCGACGTCCTGTTCATCGACGAAATCCATCGCCTCAACCCGGCGGTGGAGGAAATCCTCTATCCCGCCATGGAGGATTTCCAGCTCGACCTGATCATCGGCGAGGGCCCGGCGGCGCGCTCGGTGCGGATTGACCTGCCGCCCTTCACCCTCATCGGCGCGACGACCCGCTCGGGCCTCATCACC
>DATKQA010000050.1:0-2764 GCA_035523835.1 Candidatus Sulfotelmatobacter sp. | reverse complement strand
GCTTTTCCTTCGTCAGCCGCGTCGATGTCGACAAGCTGATCCTGGAGCGCCTGCCCACCACCCTGTTCGTCATCGGCTCGTCGCAATTGCTGGCGCTTCTCATCGCGCTGCCGGTCGGCGTGATCGCGGCGACGCGGCCCTATTCGATCTTCGACCAGATCGCCAATACCTTCGCCTTCATCGGCTTCTCGCTGCCGACCTTCTTCACCGGCATCCTTTTCATCCTGCTGTTCAGCATCAAGCTGGACTGGCTGCCCTTCGTCTACCGCGCCGACCTCGGCGCCACCGGCTGGCACTGGTATTGGGAATATGCCAAGCAGGCAATCATGCCGATCGCCGTGCTCGGCCTGTTCCAGGGCGCCTCGTGGACGCGCTACGTGCGCTCCGCCGTGCTCGACGTGATCCGGCTGGATTACGTCACCACGGCGCGCGCCAAGGGTCTCGCCGAACAGACGGTGGTGGTGAAGCATGTGGTGCGCAATGCCTTGATCCCGGTGGTGACCCTGGTCGCGCTGCAGATGCCGGCGGTGTTCGGCGGCGCCATCGTCACCGAACAGATCTTCCGCGTGCCCGGCATCGGCTCGCTGCTCATCACCTCGATCCTGGCCAACGACACGCCGGTCATCATGGCGATCACCTTCGTCTTCGCCGCCCTCGTCATTCTCTTCAACCTGATCGCGGACATCCTTTATGGTTGGCTCGACCCCCGCATTGCCTACCGCTAGCGTCGCGGCGGCGGCTACGCCGCGCAAGCACGTCTCGCGCGGGCGGGAGAGCTGGCGCCGCTTCCGTCGCCACCGCCTGGCGGTCGCCGGCGCGGTGATCCTGCTGCTGATCATCCTGACCGTCGTCTTCGGGCCGCTCTGCTGGACGGTGCCGATCAACGACATCGACTTCACCGCGCGGCTCAGCGCGCCGAGCTGGCAGCACCCCTTCGGCACCGACGACCTCGGCCAGGACCTGTTCTCGCGCATGCTCTACGGCGGCTATATCTCGCTTGCGGTCGGCCTGGCGGCGATGCTTTTCGCCATCTTCGTCGGCACCCTGGTCGGCGCCGTCGCCGGCGTGTCGCGCGGCAGCGTCGACGCCGGGCTGATGTGGCTCACCGACCTCTTCCTGTCGCTGCCGCAACTGCCCTTCCTGCTGCTCATCATCTATCTGTTTCGCGACACCCTGACCCGTCTGGTCGGCACCGAGGGCGGCGTCTTCATCCTGATCGTGGTGGTCATCGGCGGCTTCCGCTGGATGCCGGCGGCGCGGCTGGTCAGGGCGCAATTCTTCTCGCTGCGCGAGAAGGAATTCGTCGAGGCGGCGCGCGCGCTCGGCGCTACCACGACGCGTCAGGTGATCCACCACATCCTGCCGAATTCGCTCGGCCCGGTGATCGTCGCCGGCACCATCAACGTCGCCGATGCCATCATCGCCGAATCGACGCTCTCCTTCCTCGGTCTCGGCTTTCCGCCGGATATCCCGACCTGGGGCCGCATCCTGTTCGACGCCAAGGACTATCTCGACATCGCGCCGCACTGGGCGCTGTTTCCCGGCGGCGCCATCTTCATCACCGTGCTGTCGATCAATTTCATCGGCGACGGGCTGCGCGACGCGCTCGATCCGCGCAAGGTGATCTAGCCGAGATGCCCGATCACCTGCTCGATATCCGCGGGCTGAAGACCTACTTCGCCACCGACGACGGCATGGTGCACGCGGTCGACGGAGTCGACCTCGCCATCGATGCCGGCGAGACGCTCGGCGTGGTCGGCGAGTCCGGCTGCGGCAAGACGGTCACGGCGCTCACCACGCTCAAGCTGATCGCCATGCCGCCGGGGCGGATCGCCGGCGGCGAGATTCTCTGGCGCGGCCGCGACCTGGTGCCGCTCGGCCCGGCGGAGATGCGCCACATCCGCAGCAAGGAGATCGCCATCGTCTTCCAGGAGCCGATGACCTCGCTCAACCCGGTCTATACGATCGGCGATCAGATCGCCGAAGTGGTGCGGCTGCACGAAGGCGTCGGCCGGCGCGCCGCGCTCGACCGTGCCATCGAGATGCTGCGGCTGGTGCAGATCCCCAATGCCGAGCGCCGAGTCAAGGACTATCCGCACCAGTTTTCCGGCGGCATGCGCCAGCGGGTGATGATCGCCATGGCGCTCGCCTGCAATCCGAAGCTCCTGATCGCCGACGAGCCCACCACCGCGCTCGACGTCACCATCCAGGCGCAGATCCTGGAATTGCTGGCCGAGCTGAAATCGCGGCTCGGCATGGCGATCATGCTCATCACCCATGCCATGGGCGTGGTCGCCGAAACGGCGGAGCGCGTGGTGGTGATGTATGCCGGCAAGGTGATCGAGGAGGCGCCGGTCAGGGAATTGTTCGGCCGGCCGCTGCATCCCTATACGCAGGGCCTGATCCGCTCGATCCCGCGCATCGACATGGTGGCCGGCCGCAAGGCGAGGCTGGAGGCGATCGGCGGCACGGTGCCGAACCTGCTCGACCCGCCGGCCGGCTGCCGCTTCGCGCCGCGTTGCGGCTTCGCCCATGCCGCCTGCCTGGCGGCGACGCCGCCGCTGCGCGAGGTCGGCCGCGGCCACAAGGTCGCCTGCGTGCTGCCGATGGCGGAGAGGATGGCATCGGCATGAGCGAACCGCTGCTCCGGGTCAGGAACCTGGTGAAGAACTTCACCATAAAGGGTGGCATCTTCGCGCGCGAGAAGGACCGCGTGCATGCGGTCAGCGACGTGAGCTTCGATCTCCGTGCCGGCGAGACGCTC
>DATKQA010000049.1:0-4367 GCA_035523835.1 Candidatus Sulfotelmatobacter sp. | reverse complement strand
CGGGAAAGATGGCGAGCTGCGGCGCCAGGAACAGCATGGTCTGCGCCTCGTTCAGCATGCGGCCCCACGACGGCTGCGGCGGCTGCGTGCCGAGGCCGAGGTAGGACAGCGCTGCTTCGGCCAGGATGGCGACGGCGAACTGGATGGTCGCCTGCACGATCAGGGCGGAAAGAATATTGGGCAGCACGTGCTCGAGCGTGATGCGGAAGCGGCCCTTGCCGGCGGCCCGCGCGGCGAGCACGAATTCGCGCGCCCAGACCGCGTTGGCCGCGGCCCGCGTCACCCGGGCGAATACCGGTATGTTGTAGATGCCGATGGCGATGATGGAGATCAGCAGGCCGGGGCCGAAGGTCGCCGTCAGCATGATGGCCGAGAGCACCGCCGGAAAGGCGAAGGTGAAATCGGAGAGCCGCATGGCGGCTTCCTCGACCCAGCCCTTCAGCGCCGAGGCCGCGGCGCCGAGTGCGGTGCCGAGGCAGAGGCCGATGCCGACGGCGATGACGCCGACCAGGATCGAGGCCTGCGAGCCCTTGAGCAGCAGCGAGGCGACGTCGCGGCCGAAGGCGTCGGTGCCGAACCAATGCTGCGGCGAGGGCGGCAGCAGCCGCTGGGTGACCACGATGTCGATCGATGCCGGCGTCCAGAACAGCGACACCGCCGCGGCCAGGATCAGCAGCGCGCTCAGCACGCCGCCGACGGCAAAGCTCGGGTGGCGCCAGGCGCGGCCGGCGAAGCGCGCGGCGGCGATCATGCGTCCTGCACCTTGAGCCGCGGATCGATCGCCGCATAGAGCAGGTCGATGGCGAAATTGATCGTCACCACCATCGCCGCCAGCAGCATCACCACGTCGCGCACCACGATCGTGTCGCGGTTGGCGATCGACTGGAAGATGAGCTGGCCGAGGCCCGGCAGGTAGAAGACGTTCTCCACCACGATGGTGCCGGCGAGCAGATTGGCGAATTGCAGCCCGATGATGGTGATGACCGGGATCATCGCGTTGCGCAGCACATGGCCGTAGAGCGCGGCCTGCTTGCTCAACCCCTTGGCGCGGGCGGTGCGCACGAAGTCTTCGCGCAGCACGTCGAGCACGGCGGAACGGGTGATGCGCGCCAGGATGGCGGCCTGCACGGTGGCCAGCGCCACCGCCGGCAGGAGCAGCGATTGCAGGGCGGGCCAGAAGCCGGCGCTCCAGCCGGGAAAGCCGCCGGCGGAAAACCAGTGCAACCGCACGGCGAAGAGCAGGATCAGCAGAATGGCGAACCAGAAATTCGGGATGGCGATGCCGACCTGGCTCAGGCCCATCACGCCGACATCGCCGAGCCGGTTGTGCCGCTCGGCGGCGAATATGCCAAGCGTCAGCGCCAACGCGACCGCCAAGGCCATGGCGATGACCGCCAGCGGCACGGTCAGCGCCAGCCGGTCCGCGATCAGCCCGCCGACCGGCGTGCCATAGGCGTAGCTCACCCCGAGATCGCCGTGCAGCATGCCGCCGATCCAGGCGAAATAGCGTTCGACCGGCGGCCGGTCGAGACCGAGCTTGAGCGACAGGGCCTGCACGGCCGAGCGCGGCGCTTCCGGCCCGAGGATCACCTCCGCCGCGTTGCCGGGCAGGATTTCCAGCACCACGAAGATGAGGACGGAGGCGCCGATCAGGGTGGCCACGAACGTGGCGAAGCGTTTGAGCAGGAAGGGGCTCATGCGGCGTCAGCGCTTGCGGGCCAGGGTCAGGCCGTCGCCGATCGGCACCATGCTGAGGTCGATCCGCTGGTCGTCCCTGAGCTTGGCGTTCAGCGCCCGGATCGCCCGCGTGTCGGCGTCGCGCCGCCTGCCGTCGGCGACGCTGCCGCCCCACAGCACGTTGTCGATGCCGATCAATCCACCGGGCCGCAGCAGCGCCAGCGCGCGCTCGTAGTAGTTCAGGTAGTTCGCCTTGTCGGCATCGATGAAGGCGAAATCGAAGCTGCCGGCATTGCCGGCGGCGAGCTCCGCGTCGAGCGTCTGCAGGGCCGGCTGCAGGCGGAGCTCGATCTTGTCGGCGACGCCGGCCTCGCGCCAATGCCGCCGCGCCACGGCGGTCCATTCCGCGCTGACGTCGCAGGCCAGGATGCGGCCGTCCGCCGGCAGCGCCAGCGCCACGGCCAGCGCGCTATAGCCGGTGAAGGTGCCGACCTCGAGCGTGCGCCTTGCGGCAATCAGCCGCACCAGAAGCTGCATGAGGGCGCCCTGCTCGGGGCTGATCTGCATCTGCGCCAGCGGCAAGCTGGCGGTTTCCTTGCGCAATCGCTCAAGCGGCGCGGCTTCGCGCACGCCGTGGCCGCGCAAATATTTTCCAACCGCCGCGCCAAGGCCAAACGAGAATCCGCTCATTCGCTCTCTCACCTACCAGATGCGGTATCTGAAAGCACAGTAGATACGATGCCGCAACGGCTGCCAACCGCGCCGCAAAAATGCCTTTATCCAGTCCCCATTCAGCCGCATTACCCGGCGAAGCTTGCCAGTGTCGGGCATCGGCAAACTTGCAGCGCGACGCGGCGGCGTTGCCCCCCCTCCGCTCCTCGTCGCAAAGCCTGCTTGCCGCTTCCCTTGGTGCAAGACGAACGACTGGTTCCGTACGGCTGCTCGCATCCCCGAACCTGCGGCAGCGGCCACACCGGCGACAGGCATCCCCCCGCCCCGCCGGTTCGAATGGAGACTTGATCCCCCTCGGGTCTCCGCCAAGGTTTCGTCTTGAAAATTCCGGCGGCTGCCGCAGGGCAGCCGCCGGCTTTCTTTCCAGCTCCCGACGCCGGGCTTCCGATGCAATTCCAGGCATGAGCCTCACGCGACCGTGATCGCCGATTCGGTCGTTGGCGCGTGCCGCGCCGGACCGCTAAGGTGAAGCGGCGGGAGGATAGTGGACATGGCCATGCAGCTTTACGACCTTGCCGGCGCCGATCCGGCCCGGCGTTTCAGCCCTTATTGCTGGCGCACGCGCCTGGCGCTGGCGCACAAGGGGCTGGCCGTCGAGACGGTGCCCTGGCGCTTCGTTGACAAGGACGCCATCGCCTTCTCCGGCCAGGGTCTGGTGCCGGTGCTGATCGACGGCGCGCGCACGGTGACCGATTCCGCCGTCATCGCCGACTATCTCGAAGCCACCTATCCCGATCGGCCGAGCCTGTTCGGCGGCGCGGCCGGCCGTTCGGCCCAGCGTTTCATTGCCGATTGGACCGCCGCCGTGCTGCAGGCCGGCATTGCCCCCTTCGTCATGGTCGATATTCTCGACGTGCTGGACGAGCCCAGCCGCGCCTATTTCCGCCAAAGCCGCGAGAAGCGCTTCGGCATGACGCTCGAACAGTTCCAGGGCGATCGCGCGGCGCGGGTGGCGGGCTTTCGCCAGAGCCTGGCGCCGCTCCGCCTCACGCTCGGGCAGCAGCCCTACCTCGGCGGCGAGGCAGCGAACTACGCCGACTATACCGTCTTCGGCGCCTTTCTGTGGGCGCGGGCGGTGAGCCCCTTCAAGCTTCTGGAGCCGGGCGATCCGGTGGCCGCCTGGCGCGATCGCCTGCTCGAAGCCTTCGATGGATTGGCCGGCCGCTCGCCGGGCTTTCCGCTATAGTGCAGCAGGCCAGACGGGAGACAGTCATGCAGGTTCTATTCAAGGGCGGCGCCATCTTCGACGGCGAGCGCGAACTGCCGGCCGGGCAGGCGGTGCTGACCGACGGCGGCCGGGTGAGCAAGATCGCCCCGGCGGGCGAGTTCGCCGGCTTTGCCGGCGAGGTGGTCGATACCTCGGGCGGCACCCTGCTGCCGGGCCTGATCGATTGCCATGTGCATCTCTGCATGAGCGGCGAGCCCGATCCGGGCACCGCGCAAAGCAAGCTCAACGCGGCGCAGATCGCGCTCAAGGCGCTGGAGAATGCGCAGCTTACGCTGCGCAACGGCACCGTCGCGGTGCGCGACTGCGGCGGCAAGGACTATATCGAGTTCTCCGTGCGCGACGCGATCAGGCGCGGCGAGTTCACCGGCCCGACCATCAGCGCTTCCGGCCGCATGATCTGCATGACCGGCGGCCACGGCAACCGCAACGGCCGCGTCGCCGACGGCGTCGACGAAGTGATCAAGGCGGTGCGCGAGCAGATCCACGCCGGCTCCGACTTCATCAAGATCATGGCCACCGGCGGGGTGATGACGCCCGGCGTCAATCCGGAGGATGCGCACTACAGCCGGGCCGAGATCGGCGCCGGCCTGGCCGAGGCGGCGCGCTTCCACAAGCGTACCGCGAGCCATGCCCAGGGCGCCGAGGGCATTCTCAACGCGGTGCTCGGCGGCGTCAGCTCGATCGAGCACGGCATCCTGATGAACGAGGAATGCCTCGCCGCCATGCTGGA
>DATKQA010000048.1:0-3663 GCA_035523835.1 Candidatus Sulfotelmatobacter sp. | reverse complement strand
GTCGAAGGCCTTTTTCACATGCAGCCGGCCGAGCGCCAGCACCAGCGGCACACCCTCCGGCGTCTCGAAAGCGGCGCGCGGCACGGGCGGCGCGGCGGCATTGCTCGCCAGGGTCGGCAGATAGTGCGCCCGCTCCTTCGGCCAGCCGCCCTTGACCATATGCTCGGCGATGTCGCGGGTCACGCCCACCAGGTGGCGGCAGCGGCGAAACGATTTCAAATCGTAGTAGCCGCCGAGCCAGCCGACGGGAACGAACTGGCCGCGCGGCATGGCTGCGCTGGCGCGGCTCATCCAGGTCTGCACCACATCGGGCCGGAAAACACCGACTTCACGCCGCAGTGCCAGGCGCGTGGCGAAATCCAGCCAGCGTCCGAAGCTCAGCTCGACCGGATCGAGGCCCGCCTGGCGCAGCGCCGCGGCGCGGGCGGCATTGCGGCGAATGACCACGCGCTGCTCGAGCCCGGCCCGATGCAGGGCGCCGACGAGATCGACGAAGAAGGTCTCCGCGCCTCCCGCACCGGCCCCGGCCATCACCTGCATCACGCGCATCACAAACTTCCTTCAAGCCGCGCCTTGAGATGCGACAGCAGGGGATAGAGACCGGCGAAGAGCGCGATCAGAAAGCCCCAGCCGCCTTCGCGATAGCCCTTGCGCGCGACATAGCATTTCCAGAAGCGCGAGAACAGCCGGCGCACATTGCCGGGTAGCGTGCCGATATTGCCGGAAGCGCGGAGGTCGGCCGCCCGTGCCGTGGTATAGCGGTCGAGCCGGGCGATCATGTCGGAGATGTCGCGGTCCACCAGATGCTTCATCGGCGCAGACAGGAATCGTTTCGGCCCCTGCAGTTCCAGCTTCGGGTGGATGCGCTGATCGCCCCAGCGTTTGGCGCCGCGCGAGAACAGGCGCGGGGCGAAATTCACCCCCCAGCCGGCGCCCCAGCCATAGCGGATCAGGCGCCCACCGACGTAATTGTCGAAGGGAACCAGGAAATAGCCCGGGGCGGCCGTGGCGATGGCGGCGCGGACCTCGCTCGCCAGCGCCTCGGGCGCGCGTTCGTCGGCGTCCACCTCCAGAATCCAGTCGCCCCGACAGGCGGCGATGCCGGTGTTGCGGCGCTCTCCCTCGATCGGCCAGGCGCCTTCGATCACCTTGTCGGTGAAGCGCCGTGCGACCGCCGCCGAGGCGTCGGTGCAGCGGTCCAGGACCACGACGATCTCGTCGGCAAAAGCGAGCGTCGCCAGACATTCGGCAAGCTGGCCCGCTTCGTTGTGCGCGACGACCAGCGTCGAAAGCGTCGGCTTGCCCATCAGGCGGCCTCGCGCACCCGGCGCCACAGACGCTCGGCGGCGCTCACCACCATATCCACGCTCAGCGACCCCATGTGATTGTCGGCATTGCGATAGTCGTAGCCCGGCCGGTTGACGATCTCGATCAGGCTTTCGCGCGTGCGCACGCTGGCCGTGTTCGCGCCCCAGGGGCCGTAGACGTCTTCGCGGCTCGGCCCGAACAGGCCGAGGGTCGGAATGCCCGATGCGGCGGCCATGTGCATGAGGCCGCTGTCGTTGCCGATATAGAAGCTCGACCGTTCCAGGCAGGCGTAGGCCGTCAGCAGGTCGCCGTGCCCCACCAGGTCGATGCGGTGCGGCGCCGGAATCGACGCCAGCAGGGGCGCCGCCGCCTCGCGCTCTTCCGAGGCGCCGAAGACGGCCACGCGGGCGCCGGCCAGCATGCCGTCCGGCGCGGTCAGTCGCTGCACGGCGGCGGCAAACCGATCCGCCGGCCATTGCTTGCCGACCCAATTGGCCGTGGGGCCGACGGCAAGCACCGGGCCACCGTCGGGAATGAGGCGCCGCGCTTCGGCGCGATGCCGCTCTCCCGGCCAGAGGCGCGGCGACGGCGGCAATGCCAGGTCGAGCGCTTGCGCCAACCGCATCACCTGGTGCGTCGCCGCGCTACCGGCCGGCAGGCGGCGGCGGCGGCGGGCCAGCAGGCAATGACCGAGCGCCGAGCCCCGGAGGTCGAGCACAAGATCCCAGACCGTCCCGACCGTCGCCGACCACAAGCCGAGCCAGTGCAACGACCAGCGTCGCTTCGCCAGGGCAATGACGCGGACGACATGCGGCGTGGCCGCGAACAGCGGCGCCGGCACCGGGCCGCAGACGACGGTTATGCGCGCATCGGGGTGAGCGGCGATCAAATGACCGAGCAGACCGGTAGAGAGAACGGTATCCCCCAGGCGGTTGGACGTGATGAACAGGATATTCATGATGGCGCCGAAGTCGCGGGCGGTTATACGTCGCCCGGTCCGCCATGCCAAGCGCCGTGCCGGGACGCGGCTCGTCGGGATCGGTCGGCCGACCCGTGAGCGCCTTGTTCCTGCTTGCCAATTCGGTGTGCACGACCTACTTCAAGAGGCGGGCAAAGGATTCGGCGAGGATAGGCTGGCATGGTCGGGGCTCGGTTCGTCGTGCTGGAAGGGCGCAGCGTCGTCGGCATCGGCGGGCCCGATGCACGCGGCTTTCTCCAGGGCCTGATCTCCAACGATGTCAACAAGGTATCGCCGGCGCAAACCATCTATGCCACGCTGCTCACCCCGCAAGGCAAATTCCTGCACGACTTCTTCATCGCCGAGTTCGAGGGCGGCCTGCTGCTGGATTGCGAGGCCGCCCGCGCCGCCGACCTGCTGAAGCGGCTGACCATGTACCGGCTACGCAGCAAAGTCGACTTGAAGGAGCGCGGCGGCGAGTTCCACGTCGCCGCCATCTTCGGCGCCGATGCCGGCGCCGCACTCGGCCTTGGCGACGAGGCCGGCGCGACGCGGCCGCTTGGCGGCGGCGGCGTCTTCGTCGATCCGCGGCTCGCCGCGATGGGCGCCCGCACGATCCTTCCGAAGGCTACGGCAGTAGACGTTCTGGCGGGCTGCGGTTTGCGGCCGGCGACAAGTGAAGACTATCACCGCCATCGCCTCGCCCTCGGCGTGCCTGATGGCAGCAGCGACCTTGCCGTCGACAAGTCCTTCCTGCTGGAGAGCAACTTCGAAGAGCTGAACGCCATCGATTTCAACAAGGGTTGCTACATCGGCCAGGAATTGACGGCGCGCACCAAGTATCGCGGCATGGTGCGCAAGCGGCTGTTCCGCGTCGAGGTGGATGGCCCCCTGCCGGCGCCCGGCACGCCGATCATGCTCGGCGAGAAGGAAGCCGGTACCATGCGCTCGGGCCTCGGGCATACGGGCATTGCGCTGTTGCGGCTGGAGGATGTCGAAGCGGTCGCGAAGAGCGGCGAGCGGCTCACCGCCGGCGACGCCAGGTTGACGCCGATCAAGCCGGACTGGGTCAATTTCTAAGCATCGCCCCGGCATTGCCCGGCAGCGCGAATTGCGCTAGCGTTTTGGAAACAAATCAAGAACACCGAGGCGCCGCATGGCCGAACCACCGTCACGCTGTCACTGGGTATCCCAGGACCCGATTTACATAAGCTATCACGACACGGAATGGGGCGTGCCGGAGCGCGACGACCGGGCGCTGTTCGAGAAGCTCATCCTCGACGGCTTTCAAGCGGGCCTGTCGTGGATCACCATCCTGCGCAAGCGCGACAACTTCCGCCGCGCCTTCGACGGCTTCGAGCCGGGCAAGATCGCCCGCTATCGGCCGGCCAAGGTTG
>DATKQA010000047.1:0-6561 GCA_035523835.1 Candidatus Sulfotelmatobacter sp. | reverse complement strand
CGGAACAGCACGATCTGCGACAAGGTCGTCGCCATGCCGCAGAGCATCGAGGCCACGGTGAAGCCGAAGACCGTGGTCATGAACAAGCGCTTGCGGCCGAACCGCCCGGCGAGCCAGCCGGTCGGCGGCGTCATGATCGCGGCGGCGACGATATAGGAGGTGAGCACCCAGGCGATCTGCTCCTGGCTCGCCGAGAACGAACCCTGCATGTGCGGCAGCGCCACGTTGGCGATGGTGCCGTCGAGCGCCTGCATGATGGTCGGCAGCATGATGGCGGCGCTGATGCCGCCGAGATTGATCTCGGCGGTCTTCGGCTTGCTCAGCGGGGTGAGCGCGTTCATTGCCGGCCGGCCTTCGGCCCGGCCGCGTTGGCGGCTTCGTTCGCCGGCGCGGCCGCCGCCTCGTTGCTGCCCTGCAGCCAGTTGACCACGGCGCTGACCACGTGCGGCATCGGGCGCTGATAGCCGGTGTCGACCTCGACCGTCACGCTCATGCCGGCCCGCAGCGGCGGATCGCCGGGCCGGCGCAGGATGCTGAAGCGGACCGGGATGCGCTGCACCACCTTGACCCAGTTGCCGCTGGCGTTCTGCGGCGGCAGCAGCGAGAACTCGGAGCCGGTCGCCGGGCTGATGCTGGTCACGCGCACGTTCCAGGTGCGGTCGGGATAGGTATCGACCGAGAGCGTCGCCTTCTGGCCGACGCGCACATGGGTCAGCTCGGTTTCCTTGAAGTTCGCCTCGACATAGGGCTGGTCGCTCAGCACCAGGCTGAACACGGGATTGCCGACCTTGAGATAGTCGCCGGGCTGCACCGTGACGTTGCTGACGATGCCGTTGCCGGGCGCGTAGATGATGCAATGGCGGAGATCGAGCGCCGCCTGGTCGCGCTCCGCCTCGGCCTGCTTCAATTGCGGATAGCGCTCCACCGCCAGCGTCGGATCGCCGCCGAGCTGGGCCAGGATGCTGGCGAGCTGCTGCTGGATGATCGCGACCTGGCGATGCGCCATGTCGAGGGCGTGCTGCGCGTCGTCGAACTTCGACTGCGCCACCACGCCCTGCTTCCTGAGGTCGAGGTTGCGCTGGAAGTCGCGGGTGGCATAGTCGACCGTGTCCTGCGCCTGCTTCAGCGCCACCTGCTTCTCGGCATAGCCCGCGAGCAGCGCCTCGATGTTGTTGCGGACGTTGTTGACATTGGCCTCGGCGCGCGCCAGCGCCAGGCGGTAGGGTTCGTCGTCCAGCTTGAACAGCGGCTGGTCCACCTTGACGACCTGGTTCTCGACGACATTGACCTGCACCACGCGGCCGGCCACGTCGGTCGAGATGGTGGTCTTGTCGGCCTTCACGAAGGCATCGTCGGTCGACACGTAGCGGCCGCCGGTGACGTAGAAGTAGCCGGCGCCGAGCAGCACCACGAGCGGGCCGAGCACGAGCAGGCTGATGCGCATCCAGTGCCTGAAGCGCGAGCGCCGGCGGTCCTTCGCCATGCCGGTTTCGTCAAACATCTCACTCACCTCCTGCGGCAACCAGCGGCGCCACGTCGTCCGTTTCCGGCGCCGTCGGCTCCTTGCCGCCAAGATTGCCTTTGATCTTGCTCAGAATGGCGACTAGCTGGTCGCGCTGTTCCGCCGGCAGCCCGGTCAACGCCTGCTCGCGCGTCTCGGCGCCGAGCTGGTACATGCGATCCAGGATCGGATAGGATTTTTCCGTCAGATAGAGCCGCCAGATACGCCGGTCGCTGGCATCGGGACGGCGCTCCACCCAGCCGGACTTTTCCAGCCGGTCGATCAGGCGCGTCAGCGTGATCGGCTCGATCTCCAGAATGTCGGCGAGCGCGCGCTGGCTCGAGCTCTCGTGGCGATGCACATGCACCAGCACCCACCATTGGGCGCGGGTCAGGCCGACCTGTTGCGCGCGGCGGTCGAAATTCTTGCGCAGCAGACGCGACACGTCATGAATCAAGAAGCCGAAGCTGGGATCGGGGCTTTCCGGGCGCATGGGAGCAAGCCTATGCTGACGGGCGTTAACATATGCTTGCTTACGATCCCCGCAACGGGCATGCGAACATGCCCGCCATGCAATCGCGACAGGGCATATAAACTATTGTATTAACTCTATTTATAGGGATCGGCCGCATCCCGCAGGCCATCGCCCAGGAAGTTGAACGACAGCACGACGATCAGGACGGGGACGACCGGCAGCATCAACCAGGGATAGAGCGCGACCACATTGATGTTCTGCGCCTCGTTCAGCAGCACGCCCCAGCTCGTGATCGGCGGCCGCAGGCCGATGCCGAGAAACGACAACGCGGTCTCGCCGAGGATCATCGAGGGGATCGACAGCGAGGCGGAGGCGATGAGATGGCTCATGAAGCTCGGCAGCAGGTGCCGGCCGATGATGCGGCTGGGCCTGGCGCCCATCAGCCGCGCCGCGGTGCAGAAATCCTCCTCGCGCAAGGCAAGCAGCTTCGAGCGCACGGCGCGCGCCAGCGCCGGCCAGTCGAGCAGGCCGAGGATGATGGTGATGCCGAAATAGACCAGCACCGGGCTCCAATCGACCGGCAGCGCGGCGGACAGCGCCATCCAGAGCGGCACGTGCGGAAAGGAATGCAGCATCTCGATCAGGCGCTGGATCAGGTTGTCGATCCAGCCGCCGAAATAGCCGGAGATGCCGCCGAGCGTGATGCCGAGCACGAAGCTCACCGCGATGCCGAGCAGCCCGACGGTGAGCGAAATGCGCGTGCCGTAAATCATGCGCGACAGCAGATCGTGGCCGAGATGGTCGGTGCCGAACAGGAAGAGCGTGCCGCCCTCCGCCGGGCAGATCAGGTGGAAGCTGCCGGGAATGGCGCCCCAGAACCTGTAGCTGTCGCCCAGGCAGAAGAAGCGGATGCGATCCACCTTGCCCGGATCGGGCGTGAACACCCGCTTCATGTTCTTCATGTCCAGCTTGTAATTGTAGCCATAGACGAACGGACCGACGAAGCGGCCGTTGTCGAACAGGTGGATCGCCTGCGGCGGCGCATAGATGTGCTTGGCGTCGCGGGTTTCGAGGCCGTAGGGCGCCAGGATCTCGCTGACCAGGATCGAGGCGTAGAAGACGAGCAGGATCCAGCCGGCGAGCACCGCGATCTTGTGGCGCCGGAACTTCCACCACATCATTCGCCATTGCGAGGCGCGATAGAAGCGCTCCTGCTCGGGCGTCATCGCCTCGATGGAATAGGGATTGAACGGTTCCCGGGAAACCCAGTGTTTCAGCGAACCTTCGCTGCTGCTCATGCCGGGCTCCCTAGCGCGACACGCCGCCGCCGAGGCGAATGCGCGGATCGAGCAGCGCCAGCAGAATGTCGGAGACGAACATGCCGAACACCGTGAGCACGGCGAGGAACATCAGGAGCGAGCCGGCGAGATACTGGTCCTGGTTCAACAGCGCCCTGAGCAGCAGCGGCCCGACCGTCGGCAGCGACATCACCACCGAGACGATGGCCGAGCCCGAGATCAGGTGCGGCAGGATGTTGCCGATGTCGGCGACGAAGGGATTGAGCGACATGCGCATCGGATATTTCACCAGCAGGCGGAACGGCGGCAGGCCCTTGGCGCGGCCGGTGGTGACATATTGCTTCTGCAGTTCGTCCAGCAGATTGGCGCGCAGGCGGCGGATCATGCCGGCGGTGCCGGCAAAGCCGATGATGAAGGTCGGGATGATCATGTGCTGCAGGACGGACAGCAGCTTCGGCCAGGACCAGGGCTTGTCCATGAAGTGCTCGTCCATCAGCCCGCCGATGGAGAGGCCGAACCAGCGGTTGGCCAGGAACAGCAAGACCAGGGCCAGGAGGAAGTTCGGCGTCGCCAGGCCGAGATAGCCGATCAGCGTGAAGCCATAGTCGCCCCAGCTATATTGATGCGTCGCGGAATAGACGCCGATCGGAAAGGCGACCGCCCAGGTGAACAGCACCGCGGCGACGTTGAGCAGGAGGGTCAGGATCAACTGGTCGCCGACCACCTGGTTCACCGGTCGGCTGTATTCGAACGACCAGCCCCAGTCGCCCTGCAGCAGGCCGGAGAAGCCGTTTTCGCCCGGCATGGCGCCGAGCCAGATCGCATATTGCTGCAGGAGCGGCTTGTCGAGGCCGTATTGCTTGCGCAGGAACTCCGCCTTCTGGATGGCGCCGGCCGCACCCTCGGCGCGCAGCTCCTGGATCTGGTTGGTGAGATAGTCGCCGCCCGGCAGGCGGATGATCATGAAGGTGACGATGCTGATCACCAGCAAGGTCGGGATCATGATCAGGATGCGATGGATCAGGTAGGTGAACATCCGCGTCCGCCTCAGCGCCGGCTGCCACTATAGCCGCGGTGCGTCATTTGCCGGTACCGTCAAGCCAGAACGTCTCGGGATGATAGATGCCGAAATAGGCGCCGGGATCGAAATTATAGATGCCCTCTTCCGGCACGTTGTGCAGGTGCCGGCTGACCACGACGGGCTGCTGCACGCCGCTGACCACGCCGATGGTGAATTGCTGGTCGGCGTGAATCGCCAGCATCTTGCTCCAGATCTGCCGGCGCACGTCCTCGCTCGTGGTCTCCTCCCATTGCTTGCCGAGGTCGAGAAGCTCCTTCGCCACCGGCATGTCGACCGGTTCGCCGGCCTTGCCGCCGGTCTCGTAGTACTGGCCCCATTTCGGCCATTCCAGGCTCAACTGCATGGTCGGCGCCAGCTCTTCCGGGCTCATGTTGGGCGTCGGCAAGCCGGTTTCGAAACCGGTCCAGACCGACATCACCGTGTCGCCGTCGAACACGCGGTCGCGCATCACCTCGCGCGACGAGGCCTTGATCAGCAGGCGGATGCCGAGCTGCTTCCAGGTGTCGCGGATCAGCTCGAGGATGTCGGTCTGCTCCGGGTCCTCGCCGGAGGTCTCGACCACGATTTCCAGCGGCCGCCCGTCCGGCATCAGCCGGATGCCGTCGTCGTTCCGCTTCGTCAACCCGATCTGGTCGAGCAACTGATTGGCCTGCGCCTTGTCGTAGGTGGCCCAGCGCTTCTGGTCGTCGGCGTTGAACAGCGGGCTGCCGGGCAGCGCCGTGTTGTTGCCCTCGATCGCCAGCCCGAAGAACAGCGACTGGTTGATGCCGTCGCGGTCGATGCCGAGCGAGAGCGCGCGGCGGAAGCGGACGTCGCGCAGCAGTTGCCGCCATACCGGATCGGTGACGTTCAGGTTTGGATAGAGCGTGAAGTTTGAACCCTTGGCCGTCTTCCAGAGATAGACGTGATAGCCGTAGCGGTCCTCGTTTTCCTTGAGAAAGGTGAAGTTGGAGAAATCCAGGCCGCGCGCCTGCAGGTCGCTGTCGCCGGCGCCGGTCTTGGCCGGGATGAGCTGCGGCGAGGCCGGCACCATATAGACCTTGTCGATATAGGGCAGTTGGTGCCCTTCGGGATCGACGCGGAAGAAATAGGGGTTGCGCACGGCGACATAGCGGTCCGCCGGCGGCCGGGTGATGACGATCCAGGGATCGAGCGAGGGCAGGTCGGGGTTGTTGCTGGCGTACATATTGTCGAGCGAATTGTGCAGCGCCGCCCAATTGTGCTTGTTCGCCGCCGCCGCCATCTGCGCCAGCTTGTCCTTGTCGGCGTATTTGATGTGGAACTGCTTCAGGTAGTGCGCCGGGCGATAGATGTAGAGCGGGAAGGCGCCGGCGAGCCGCGGCAGGAAGAAGGGGTTGGGCTTGCTCCAGCTATAGCGCACGGTGAGCGGGTCGATGATCTCGACCTTGGGCGGCTCGCCGTTGACCAGCAGTTCGTCCGGCGGGCCGGAGGGCGACAGCTCGGCATTGTTGGCGACATCTTGCCACCAATAGCGGAAGTCCTCGGTGGTGAAGGGCTGTCCGTCGGACCACTTCATGCCCGGCCGCAGGTGCATGGTGAAGACGCGGTCGTCCTTGACGTCGATCGACTGCAGAATGTCGGGCTTGATGGCGTAGCTGGCGTCGTAGGCGACCAGCCGCGCATAGCCGTAGACCTGCAGCCAGCGCACGTCCTGGGCGCGGGCGATCAGCATGCGGAGGTCGCCGCCGGCCTTGCCGATGACGCGCTGCTTGCCGTCGAAGGGAACGATCTCCGGATCGCTCGGCACGCGGCTCGCCACCGGCGGCAGCTTGCCGGCGGCGACGTCGGCGGCCAGCGACGGCGTCTCCTGCATGGTCAGCGCGAACGCGGGCGTCGCCGCCAGGAACATCGCAAGGAGAATGGCGGCTATCGCTGCTCTTTTCATTCGGCAACCTCGCTCAAGCGGTCTTCGTTGGCGCGCACGTAATGGCCCTCGCCCAGATGAATCATCCGCGGCTGCGTCGTGCCGTCGATGGTGAAGGGCATCGGCCAGTTCGCCGGGATCGAGGCCTTGCCTTCCATCAGGGCGCCGAGATCGAGGCGCGCATCGGGATCGGGCTTCGGCACCGCCGCGAGCAGGGCAAGGGTGTAGGGATGCACCGGGTTCTTGAACAGGACCTCGCGCGGCGCCATCTCCACCAGCCGGCCGGCGCACATGACGGCGATGCGGTCGGCGATGTAGTCG
>DATKQA010000046.1:0-2862 GCA_035523835.1 Candidatus Sulfotelmatobacter sp. | reverse complement strand
GCGCGAGCTCCGCCGCCTTCCGCGCTTCCCGCTCGGCGGCGCGCGCCTTGAACTCCGGCATCACCTCGCGGGCGAAGAGCTCGAGCGCCTCGCAGATATGCGCATGCTTGTTGCGCCCGCCCTGCTGGATGAAGGCGACCTGGTCGACGCCCGCCTGCTCGAAAGTCCTGAGGTGCTGGCGCAGATCCTCCGGCGTGCCGATGCCGCGGTTGGCGCCGGCCGGCGGCAGTGCCGGCCGGGCGCGTTCGAAATCGGCCCAGATGTCGGTGCGGCCGGGCCGATGCTCGCCGAAGATATAGTGATGCGCCAGCGCGTAGCCGAAGAAGCGGAAACCGTCCTCGCCGCGCCGCTGCGCCTCGGCGGCATCCGCATGCACGGAAAAGCCGCTGACCATGGCGACGTTCGGATTGACCGCGTGGCCGATCGGCACGCACTCCTCCTTGAAGATGCGGTAGTAGTCGTCCACCCACTGCCTGGCCTCCGCCGGATCGACGAAGGCGAAGGTGAGCGCGCCGATGCCAAGCCGCGCCGCCATCTTGATGGTCTCGCGATTGGAGCAGGCGACCCACACCGGCGGATGCGGCTTTTGCATCGGCTTCGGCACGATGTTGCGGCAGGGCATCGAGAAGTATTTGCCCTCGAAGCCGGGATAGGGGTTCATCACCATCATGTTCAGGCACTGCTCGACCGTCTCGGTCCACATCGCCCGCTTTTCGTCGACGTTCACGCCGAAGCCGCCGAGCTCGAGGATGGCCGCGGATTCGCCGGTGCCGAATTCGACCCGGCCGTTGGAGACGAGGTCGAGTGCGGCGATTCGCTCGGCAACGCGCGCCGGGTGATTGTACTTCGGCGGCATCAGCACGATGCCGTGGCCGAGGCGGATGCGCCGGGTGCGCTGCGAGCAGGCGGCGAGGAACACTTCCGGCGCCGAGGAATGCGAATATTCCTCCAGGAAGTGATGCTCCACCTCCCAGGCGTAGTCGATGCCGAGCCGGTCGGCCAGCTCGACCTGGTCGAGCGCTTCCTGGTAGATGCGATGCTCATCGCCCTCGTGCCAGGGGCGTGGCAGTTGGTGCTCGTAGAAAATACCGAACTTCATGCCGGGTCCTCCTCAGGCCTTGGCTTGGGCGGCGGCGTTCAGCGCCGGCGCCTTGTCGAAAGCGGCCAGGATGCGGCGGAAGCGCTCTTCCACCGGGCCGCGCATTTCCGGATGGGTGAATATGTAGAGGTCGTTGTCGCGGATGGCCGCCAGCACGCGGGCCGCCACCACCGCCGGATCCATGCCGGCCTTCAATGCCTCGGCCACCATCGCGGCGCGCGCAGCCGCGGCCGGCGGCGGCGCACTGCCGGCGCCGTAGCGCGATGGGCGGTTGCGGCCGCTGTCGTTGATGCGGGTGCGCACCCAGCCCGGGCACAGCACGCTGACGCCGATGTTGCTGCCGTCCAGTTCCCCGGCGAGGCCTTCCGACAGCGCCACCACGGCATATTTGCTGGCGCAATAGGGCGCCATCATCGGCACGCTGATCATGCCGGCCATGGAGGCGGTATTGACGATATGTCCGCCCTCGCCGTGCGCGCGGATATGCGGCAGGAATTCGGCGATGCCGTTGAATACGCCGTTCAGGTTGATGTCGATGGTCCAGTCCCAGTCGGCCGCGGCAATCTGGCCCTGCGGCCCGCCGCCGCCGACGCCGGCGTTGTTGCAGAGCACGTGGATGCGGCCGAAGCTCGCAATCGCCTCGTTGGCGGCGCGCTGCATGGCGGCGCGATCGGCGACATCGACGATGACGCCGCGCACGCGGTTGTCATAAGCCTTGAGTCCGGCCAGTGCCTGGTCGAGTGCGGTCTGCTCGATATCGGCCAGCATCACCCGCATGCCGGCCTCGAGAAAGGCACGGCCGAGCGCCAGGCCGATGCCGCTGGCGCCGCCGGTGACGAAGGCGGCCTTGCCGGCGAAATCCTGCATCACGCCGCCAGCCTCTGTTCGAGCGCGTCGAAGGCCGCCAGCCGGCGCTCGCCGTCGGGCAGGGTGAGGAGCCGCGCGGCGATGGTTTCACGGGTGCGCTGCTGGTTCTGGTCGACGACGATGACCGAGTGATAGTTCACCATGCCGCTCCACACGGGATCGATGACGTCCTTGCCGGCGACGGTGCCGCCGTCGGCAGTCTTGAAGGTGAAGCTGCGCAGCTCCGACACCGCCGTCTGCAGATAGGCGACGTGGATCGCCTCGTCCTGGCGGATGCGCCCGATCAGTTCCGCCGCGTGCTCGGCGTCGGCGCGCCGGTCGCGGAACAGGCCGGGATCACGGGCAAGCTGCATGGAGAATTGGAACGACGCCTCGGCGCGGATCTCGATCATCAACACGTTCATCAGCATGAGGATGGTCTGCTCGTGCGCCAGCGGGAGCTGCGGCATGAGCCGGCCGAGTTCCGGCCGCGCCAGACTCTCGGGAATTTCCGGCATCGGATAGGCGTCCTTGCCGAACAGAAGGTCGCGGGCGGCGAACCACATGACATCGTGGCCGCCCTCGCCGCGCTCAGGCAGGCCGCCTTCGTCGTAGCCGTGCGCCTTGAGCAGTCCCTTGTGCAGATGGCCGACGCAGGTGCCGGCGATGTCGTCGGCGACGATCGCGGCGAAATCCGGCGGCTCGAACTGCGCCAGCCGCTTGCCGCGCGCCTCGATCACGCCGGTGACGGTGAGCGAATTCCACAAGGTCTGCCCCTGGCCGTCGTCGAGCAGCAGTTTCTGCTGCGCGAAGCTCGGATAGTGGGGGCGCTGCAGCAGCCTGGTGGTGGCGTCGATCAGCGGCCAGCCGCGGCGCTGCAATGCCGCCTGCCAGGCCTGCACCGCCGGCCAGCGCAC
>DATKQA010000045.1:0-3447 GCA_035523835.1 Candidatus Sulfotelmatobacter sp. | reverse complement strand
GCCGTGGCAGACCACATGGTTGATCGAGGTGCAGGTCGAGTAGCGGTAGCCGCGATACATCAGCGTCGCCGGATAGGCGCCATGGCTGAACGCGAACTCGCGCACGAAGTCGTCGATGTCAGAGGTTGGAACCCCGGCCTTGACGATGTCGGTGAGCTCGTCGAGGCATTTGGCGACCAGGGCGCCGGCCTTGCGCATGCCGACAAAGGCGCTCGCTCCGTGCAGCTTGATCTGCCCGGTCTTGCGTAAGGAGGTATCGGTAGCGTCGACGTAGCTCATGAGGAGATCGTGTTTTTACGGGGGAAATGGACAATCCCGCTAATTTAATGATTGCGGGGGCTTTCGCAAGCCAACGTTTGGCCTGCGCTAGCGCTCAGGTTGTCAAATCCGTGCTAGCTTGCACCGGCAGAGCGCCGTCGCGGACGCGGATGACGCGGACCGGGTAGGGAACATGGATGTCCTCGCGCTTGAAGCCATCCCACAGCGCCAGCATGACATCGCTCTTGACCCCGTCCATGCCATCGGGATCAGCGATCCAGAAGGTCAGGGAGAACCGCATGCCGGCATCGGTAAAGTCGGTCAGCAGGCAGTTCGGCGGCTTGGATTTCAGCGCCCGCGGCGCGGCGGCCGCGATATCGATCGCGAGCTTGCACACCTGGTGCGGATCGGCGTCGTAATTGGTGCCGAACGTCACCTTCACCAGGGTGTTCTTGTCGGTATAGGTCCAGTTGGTCACCTTCTGCGTGACGAGGTCTTCGTTCGGGATCAGGAACTCGCGGCCGTCGCCCGCTGCGACGGAGATGTAGCGGGTTTTCATGGCGCTGATGCGGCCGGAATTGTCGCCGATGGTGACGAGGTCGCCGGGCTTCACCGATTTGTCGACCAGAAGGATAATTCCGCTGATGAAGTTGGCGATGATCTTCTGCAGGCCGAAGCCGATGCCGACGCCGGCCGCGCCCGAGAAGATCGCCAGCGCCGAGAGGTTGATGCCGACGGCGCTGACCGCAACCGCGATCGCGGTGATCATCAGCCCCATGCGGATCATCTTGACCAGAAGCACCTGGACCGAGGGCGTGAGGTCGCTGGAACGCGCGATCCAGCCTTCCGCGATATTGCTCGCGATATTGGTCAGCCACAGCGCGACGATCAGGAGCACGCCAAGCTTGATCAGGATCAGCGGCGTCAGCCTGAACCCGCCAAGCACGACCTCGACCGAATCCAGCGCCTCGATGGTCGGATCGAGCTCGCCGATGATGCTGAGTGCAGCGACCACCCAGGCCGAGATCGACACCACGCGGACGATGAAGGGATTGCGCAGAGACGAGGTCACGACCCGGATGGCGATCCAGGCCAATGCAAGCTTGGCGCTGACCATCAACAGATAGCTGCGGCTCGGCCACGTCGTGTGCCACATGATGACGCGGGCGATGATCACCAGGACCGCGAATACCGCGGTCGGCGCGCTGCCGATCAGGACTTTCATGAACATGCGAAGCGGCAGTGGCCAGCCATTGCCGAGCTTGCTCTCGTCGAAGCGCGCGTGGATCGCGGCGCTGGCGGCCAATGCAAGTCCTGCCGCCGCCAGCAGCAGCCCGAACTGCAGATAGAACCAGGGCGAGGTCACCTCCGCACCGACCGCGCGCGCGCAGCTCAGCAGGAAGTCTGTTACGTCCTTCAGGTCCATATCCATCGCCGAGGTCTCGTCCGGTCAAGCAAAGCGGTGTTAGCAAAATTGATTCGAAAGTGGCGCAGAATCCCATGACGAGCCCCCTTCGGGGTCGAAAAATCGGACATATCGACGCTATTTCAGGAAAACCGGTTGGCGTCGAAGTGTGGCGACGATAAGGATGCGAATCCAGCCATTTGCAACGGATTTCGCGCGCTCCTTCATGGCCTCTCTGGATTCGGTCTCCATTGCCATTCTGCTTGGCGCCGTGCTGGTGATGGCCGGCATCCTGTCGAGCCTGCTCGCACTGCGTTTCGGCGCACCGCTGCTCCTCGTCTTCCTCCTGATCGGCATGCTGGCCGGCGATTCCGGTCCCGGCCATATCGAGTTCAGCGACGTCCGCTCCACCTATCTGGTGGGATCGGTGGCGCTGGCCCTGATCCTGTTCGATGGCGGCCTGCGCACCCGCTTCCAGACCATCCAGGCGGTGCTGGTGCCCTCGATGGTTCTGGCAACCGCCGGCGTGCTGCTGACGGCGCTGATCACCGCCCCGGTCGCGCGGTTTGCGCTCGATCTGAACTGGACCGAGTCACTGCTGGTCGGCGCGGTCGTCGCCTCCACGGATGCCGCGGCTGTCTTCCTGCTGGTCCATGCCCAGGGCCTGCGCTTGCGGCCGCGCGTCGGTGCGACGCTTGAAGCCGAGTCCGGCAGCAACGATCCCTTCGCGGTGTTTCTCACCCTGATGCTGGTCGAGTTCATCACCGTCGGCGAGAGCTCGTCCGGCCATGTCGTGATGGAATTTCTTCACGAGGCGGTGTTCGGTGGCATCGTTGGCGTGATCGGCGGCCGGCTCGTGGTGCTCGCACTCAACCGCGTGGCGCTGCCGCAGGGCCTGCATGCGCCCTTCGTCGCTACGGCGGCGCTGGTGATCTTCGGTGTGGCGCAGATCGGCCACGCCTCGGGCTACCTCGCGGTCTATCTCGCCGGTATCATCATCGGCAATCTGCCGACGCGCGCGCATAATTCGGTCGTCACCTTCCTCGATGCCGCGACCTGGCTCGCGCAAATCGTGATGTTCGTGCTGCTCGGCCTGCTGGTCTCGCCGCATCGGCTGGCGAGCAGTGCGTTGCCTGCGGTACTGGTCGCGCTGATGTTGATGTTCGTGGCGCGGCCGATTGCGGTGTTTCTGTGTCTTGCGCCATTTCGCTTCAACTGGCGCGAAAAGACCTTCATCGCCTGGACGGGCCTGCGCGGCGCGGTCGCAATCTTCCTCGCCTCGATCCCGATGCTGGTCGGCCTTTCCAAGGCGTATCTTTATTTTGACGTCGCCTTCGTCGTCGTCATCATCTCGCTGCTGGCCCAGGGCTGGACCCTGGCCGCCGCGGCGCGTCGGCTGCACGTCGCGCTGCCGCGAACCGACCGCGGCCCGCGCCGCGTCGAGCTCGATCTGCCGGGCCAGCTCGAGCAGGAGCTGGTCGGCTATCCGGTGCGGCCGAAGAGCCTGTTCTTCCGTCGCGGCCTGATCCCGTCATGGTCCAAGCCCACGCTGGTGATCCGCAACCAGAACATTCTCTCGCCGGTCGAGGCTGATCCGATCGCGCCGGGTGATTACATCTACCTGCTGGCCCCGCCGGAAAAGGCGGAGGCACTGGACCGCTTCTTCGTCGACATGCAGCCAAGCTCCGCGCCCGACCCGCATCTGCTCGGCGATTTCATCGTCTCCGGCGAGCACACGCTCGGCGAGGTCGCCGAGATCTACGGCATCAACGTCCCCGAGGACG
>DATKQA010000044.1:0-2873 GCA_035523835.1 Candidatus Sulfotelmatobacter sp. | reverse complement strand
CACCTCCTGATGCCGCTCTATGTCTGCCGCCGCTGGAACGGCATCGTCATGCCGCGCGAGGGCCAGGTATTGAAGTGGGTGCGTCCGGCGCAGATGGATGGCTTTCCCATGCCGCCGGCCGACGTGCCGCTGGTGGCGATGCTGCGCGATCTGCTTTAGGAACCGGCCTTCTCGCCGGCCGGGCGTTCCGTCGTGCCGAGCGCCTGTGCCAGGCGCGTCGCGGCGCTGCCCGGCTTGAGCGGCTGTTGCTGGCTCGCATGCGGCTGCCAGCCGGTCAGGGTCACCAACTGGAAGCCGGCGACGATGCGGCCGTCCGGCCCGGCGTGGCGTTCGCCGTAGAGCGCCGCGGCCCGCGCCAGGGTCGCACGCCGGGAGATGGTCTTGCGCCGGTCGCGGACGGCATTGCTCTCGCCCATGCCGTGCAGGTCGCGCATCAGCGCCAGGGCGTCCGCATAGGTCACCGCGATCCGCTCGGCGTCGGCCACCGGCAAGGCGAAACCGGCCCGTTGCAGCAGCGCGCCGCCGTCCCGGAGATCGACGAACGGCGACACGCGGGGGCTGGCGCCGTCCTCGATTTCGGCCTCGGCCTGGATCAGCGTCGCGCGCAATTCCGTGAGCGTCTCGCCGCCGAACAGCGAAGCCAGGAACAACCCGTCGGGTTTCAGGCAGCGCCTGATCTGCAGCAGCGCGCCCGGCAGGTCGTTGACCCAGTGCAGGCCGAGCACGCTCAGCACCAGATCGAAGCTCGCCGGCGCGAACGGCAGCGCCTCCTCGTCGGCCGCGAGCCGCAGGCCGCTCGCCGCCGCGGCCATGCGCGGCGACAGATCCGCCTGCACCAGCATCTCGATGCCGCCGCGGCCGTCCAGCAGGCGATTGAGGATACCGCCATGGCAGCCGAGATCGAGAGCAACCGGAAAGGCGCGCTTGAAATCGAGCAGCCGGTCGGCCAGGCGGTCGGCCGCTTCGCGAAACAGGAAGTCGTGCGCGCCGAGCCCGGCGGCGGCACGGTCGCGATGGGCCCGCACCGCCCGCCGGTCGAACACCTGCATGCTGTCGGCCATGGCCCGTTATGGCAGGTCCGGCGCTGGCCTTCCAGCCCGATCGGAGGCAGACTTCGCCGGTGTCCGAAACCACCAACAATCCTCGGCATTTTCGCGCCCCGGCGGCCCTGGCTTCGGCGCTGCCGGCGGCGGCCGCGGCGCTGTCCTTCGCCGGGCGCCTGCTGCTCGACACGCTTCTGCCGCCGCAATGCCTGTCCTGCCGGGCGCTGGTCGACCGGCCGGGCCAGCTCTGCGCCAAATGCTGGAGCGGCATCGATTTCATCGCCGGCGCCTGCTGCGCCGCCTGCGGCCTGCCCTTCGACTACGACGTCGGCGCCGGCGCGTTGTGCGGCGCCTGCGCCCGGCGCCGGCCGCGCTACGACCGCGCCCGCGCGGTATTCCGCTACGACGAACATTCGCGCGGCCTGGTCCTGCGCTTCAAATATGCCGACCAGCTCGAGGGCGCGCCGTCCTACGGCGCCTGGCTGGCGCGCGCCGGGGCCGAGCTGGTGCGCGAGGCCGACCTGATCGCCCCGGTGCCGCTGCATCGCTGGCGGCTGTTGCGCCGGCGCTTCAACCAGTCCGCGGTGCTCGCCCATGCGCTCGGCCGCCAGGCGGGCAAGCCGGTGACAGCAGACCTTCTGCTGCGGACGCGGGCGACGCCAAGCCAGGGCGGCCTCAACTTCCGCCAGCGCCGGCGCAATGTGCGCAACGCCTTTGCCGTGCGCCCGACGCGCGCCGCGCTTGTCCGCGGCCGCCGGGTGCTGCTGGTCGACGACGTGCTGACCACCGGTGCGACGGTCGAGGCCTGCGCCAGGGCCCTGCTGGCCGCCGGCGCGAGCGGCATCGATGTGGTGGTGCTGGCGCGGGTTGTCCGTGGAGCGGCCGATACCATATAGTGTGGCTGCGGGCCGCTTCGTGCCTGCATTGCTGCGAGCCGACGAGACGACCATGGCCGAAGTCACCCTCTATACCACCATGATGTGCCCCTATTGCTACCGGGCTAAGCAGCTCCTGGAAGACAAGGGCGTGGCCTATACCGAGATCGACGTCGGCATGGACGCGGACAAGCGGGCGGAAATGACCGAGCGCTCGGGCGGGCGGCGCACGGTGCCGCAGATATTCGTCGACGGCGCCCACATCGGCGGTTCGGACGATCTCTATGCGCTGGAGCGGGCCGGCAAGCTCGACGCGCTGCTGGCCGGCGGCTGAAGCAACGGCGGAGGCGGTGATGGCGAGCTTCAAACTGGCCTGCGTGCAGATCACCGCCAGCGACGACATCCAGGCCAATATCGACGCCACCTCGGCCTTCATCCGCGCCGCCCATGCCGCCGGCGCCGAACTCATCGCCACGCCGGAGAATACCGGCCTCATGGCGGCGAAAAGCGACATAACCCTGGCCAAGGCGCAGCCCGAAGCCGAACATGCGGCGCTCGCGGCCTATCGGCGTCTGGCCGCCGAGCTGAAGACCTGGCTGCTGATCGGCTCGATCGGCGTGAAGCTGCCGGGCGAAGCGCGCATCGCCAACCGTTCCTACCTGATCCAGCCGTCGGGCCAGGTCGCCGCCTCCTACGACAAGATCCATATGTTCGATGTCGAACTGGCGAGCGGCGAGCGCTATCGCGAATCGCGCACCTTCCGGCCGGGCGACACCGCCAGACTGACGCCGCTGCCCTGGGGGCTGCTCGGCATGACGGTCTGCTACGACCTGCGCTTTCCGCAGTTGTATCGCTCGCTGGCCCAGGCGGGGGCGAGCTTTCTCAGCATTCCCTCCGCCTTCACCCGGCCGACCGGCGAGGCGCATTGGCATGTGCTGATGCGGGCTCGTGCCAT
>DATKQA010000043.1:0-2529 GCA_035523835.1 Candidatus Sulfotelmatobacter sp. | reverse complement strand
TCTCGGAAAACATCACCGGCATAAGGTCGCGCTTTTCCACGCCGACGCCGTGCTCGCCGGTCAGCACGCCGCCGACCTCGACGCACAGGCGCAGGATGTCGGCACCGAAGGCTTCCGCGCGTTCGAGCTCGCCGGGCTTGTTGGCGTCGTACAGGATCAGCGGATGCAGATTGCCGTCGCCGGCGTGGAAGACATTGGCGACGCGGAGCGCGTGCTTCCTGGAGAACTCCGTTATGCGGCTCAGCACGGTCGGCAACTGGTGCCGCGGGATGGTGCCGTCCATGCAGTAATAGTCCGGCGAGATGCGCCCGACGGCGGGGAAGGCCGCCTTGCGCCCGGCCCAGAAGTTCAGCCGCTCGGCCTCGTTCCGGCTGATGCGCACGGTGAGCGAGCCGCAGGCCTTGGCGATCGCCTCGACCTCGCCGATGAGATGATCGACCTCGGATTCGCAGCCGTCGAGCTCGACGATCAGGAGCGCTTCCACATCGAGCGGATAGCCTGCCTTGCAGAAGGCTTCCGCCGCGTGGATCGCCGGGCGATCCATCATTTCCATGCCGCCGGGGATAATGCCGGCGCCGATCACTTTGGCGACGCAATCGCCGGCCGCCTCGTTGCTCGGGAAGCCGATCAGCAGCGCGCGCGCCAGCGCCGGCCGCTTCAGGATGCGCACGGTGACCTCGGTGACGACGCCGAGCAGGCCCTCCGATCCGGTCATCAGGCCGAGCAGGTCATAGCCTTCGGCGTCGAGATGCTTGCCGCCCAGGCGGATGACCGAGCCGTCCATCAGCACCACCTCGATGCCGAGCAGGTTGTTGGTGGTAAGGCCATACTTCAGGCAATGCACACCGCCGGAATTCTCCGCCACGTTGCCGCCGATCGAACAGGCGATCTGGCTCGACGGGTCGGGTGCATAGTAGAAGCCGGCGTGCTCGACCGCCTTGGTCAGGCCGAGGTTGGTGACGCCCGGCTGCGCCGTGACGCAGCGGTTCTGCCAGTCGATCTCCAGCACCTTGTTGAACTTGCCCATGCAGAGCAGCACGCCGTCGACCAGCGGCAAGGCGCCGCCGGAGAGCGAGGTGCCCGAGCCGCGCGGCACCACCTTCACCCGGCGCTCGTTGCAGAGCCTGAGGATGGCAGCCACTTGCGCCGTGGTCTGCGGCAGCACGGCGAGCAGCGGCATCTGGCGGTAGGCGGTAAGGCCGTCGCTTTCGAAGGTGCGGAGCGCGCGCTCGTCGGTGACCACGTCGTCATAGGGTACGATGGCGCGAAGCGCGGCGATCAGATCATCGCGCTCGGCGAGTGTCGCCGCGTCCGGCGCCGGCATCTTCAGCGACATTCCGCCGCACCTCCGCTAAGCCACCGTCTGGTGCGGGCTAGGATAGCGCGCTTCGGCCGACCGGCAAGGCGGTTGGGGACCCGTCAGGCCCCGTTCGCCGCTCGGCAAGTGCGGGAAGATCGGGTCCGCTCAGCCCTGGCGGGCCTTGAAGCGCGGATTGGTCTTGTTGATGACGTAGACGCGGCCCTTGCGCCGGATCACCCGGCAGTCGCGGTGGCGGCCCTTGGCCGACTTCAGCGAATTGGTGACTTTCATGGCCTGAACCTCGCCCCGCGGGACCGGATTTGCGTTGGGAGCGGGGAAAATAGGCAGCCCGGCGCGGACTGTCAACCGCCCCGTCAGGTCAGTTCCTTGACCGCCGGCAGGCGGGCATAGAGGCGGACCATCTTGGCCTCGCCGGAGTCGAGCAGCGCCAGCCGCGCCGACCAGAGCTCGCCCTCGCAGATCGCCCAGGGGCACATCCGCTCGCCGATCGCGCCGGACGCCATGCCTTCGGCCAGCTTGGCGAAGGCGGCGATGGCGGCGGTGCGAAACTCGGCCGTCACGTCCTCGACGATGCTGACCTGCAGGCCGAGTTGCTCGATGGCCGTGCGGATGGTGTTGATCGGCACCAGATAGCCCTTCTGCGGCTCCTTGGCGGCCCAGGCTTCCACGGCTGGGCCGGGGGCGTCGCCGGCCAATACCACGTCGCTCAGCATGATCTGGCCGCCGGGCTTCAGCGCCTTGCGGATGGCGCCGAACAGGGCGGCCTTGTCCTCGATCGTCCAGGTGGCTTCCTTGGCCAGGATGGCATCGACCGATTTCGGCCGCACATCCAGGCTGGTCGCCGGCGCCTGCTTGATGATCGCCTTGCGCGCCAGGCCGAGCCTGGTCGAGATGTCCATGCCCGCCTTGGCCAGGGTCTCGTCGGGTTCGAAACCGGTGACATAGGCGCCGGTTTCCTGTGCCACCACCCGGGCCAGGCCGCCGAGCTTGGCGCCGAGTTCGATCACGGTCATCTTCTCGTTCAGGCCGAGCGGATGGATCATCTTGATCATGGTGCCTTCGGCCGCCGGCGCGGTCATGCCCTCGCCGAACAGGGTCTGCACGATCTCGAGCCGCGGCGCCGGCCAGCCGTTGACCGTCGGGATCAGCACCGGTTCGGTCCGCTCCGCCGGCTTTGCGCGCGGTTCCGGCGCCTTGGCCACGAATTC
>DATKQA010000042.1:0-2883 GCA_035523835.1 Candidatus Sulfotelmatobacter sp. | reverse complement strand
AGCCGGGCGCGGAGATCATCTACCCCAACCCCGGATTCCCGATCTACGAGAGCGTCATCCGCTTCTCCGGCGCGACACCGGTGCCGATGAAGCTCCGCGAGGGCAAGGGCTTCTCGTTCGACGCCGAGGAAGTGCTGGGCCTGATCACGCCCCGCACGCGGCTCATCATCATCAACAGCCCGGGCAACCCGACCGGCGGCGTGGTGCCGCGGGCCGAGCTCGACCGCCTGGTCGCCGGCCTCGCGCTCCATCCCGAGGTCGCGATCATGTCGGACGAGATCTATGGCGAGATGCTCTATGAGGGCACGCACGCCAGCCTCACCACCTATCCCGAGCTCGAGGACCGGCTGATCCTGCTCGACGGCTGGAGCAAGACCTATGCGATGACCGGCTGGCGGCTTGGTTACGGCGTCTGGCCGGCGGCGCTCTTTCCGCATGCCGAGCGGCTCGCGATCAACTGCAATTCCTGCGTCAACGCGGCCGCGCAATATGCGGGCATCGCCGCGATGACCGGGCCGCGCGAGCCGTCCGCGCGGATGGTGGCGGCCTTTGCCGAGCGCCGCGCCTATATCGTCCCGGCGCTCAAGGCGCTCCCGGGTTTCACCTGCGCCACGCCCGGCGGCGCCTTCTATGCCTTCCCCAACATCGCCGGCACCGGATTCGATTCGCGCACGCTCCAGTCCCGCCTTCTCGACGAGGCCGGCGTGGCGACGGTTTCGGGCACGAGCTTCGGCGCCTTCGGCGACGGCCATCTCCGCTTCTCCTATGCGGCGAGCCTCGATGCGCTGAAGGAGGCCGTGGGCCGCATCGGCGATTGGCTGGCAAGGCAGAAGCAGCAAGCCAAAGAGAAGGTCGCCGTCTAAGACCCAGCCCGCCTAGAGCACGGTCGCGCCGCCGTCGATCGCCAGCACCTGGCCGGTGATGTGGCCGCCGGCATCCGAGGCGAAGAGAAGCGCCGCCCCCTTGAGATCGTGCGGGCCGCCGAGCTTGCCGAGCGGGGTGCGCGCGGTGATCCCGGCGCCGAAGCGCTCGAGCGTGGCGCGCGTCATCTTCGAGGGAAAGAATCCGGGCGCGATCGCGTTGACGGTGATGCCCCGCGGTCCCCATTCGGCGGCGAGCGAGCGGGTGAAGCTGATCATGCCGCCCTTGCTGGTGGCGTAGGCGATGGTGCCGGGCATGCCGGGCGGACGGCCGCGCAGCCCCTCGATCGAGGCGATGTTGAGGATCCGTCCCCGGCCCGCTGGCAGCATGGCCATCCGGCCGACCGCCTGGGTGAGCAGGAAGGCGCCGGTGAGGTTGAGGTCGATCACCTTGCGCCAGGCATCCAGCGGATGGCTCTCGGCGGGCGCGCCCCAGGCGGCGCCGGCATTGTTGACGAGGATGTCGAGCTTCTGCTCGCGTTTCCCGACTTCTGTCGCCTGCGTTTCGACGCCGGCCAGGGTCGAAATATCGATCGGCAGCGCGACACATTCGCCGCCATAGGCCGCGGTCAATTCCTTCGCCGTTGCCTCGCACGGTGCGGCCTTGCGCGCGGTGATGTAGACCTTCGCTGCTCCAGAGCTAAGAAAGCCGGCCGCGATCATCTTGCCGATGCCGCGCGAGCCGCCAGTGACGACCGCAATGCGGCCGGCGAGTGAAAACAGGTCCTTGAACATGACGCCTCCCTGATTGTTGCCTGGTGTGTGAGGCCGCGAGGCAGGGGAGTCAAGGCGCGCCGTTGCTGCCGCTCATTCCGCCATTGGTCGGGCGGAAAGCCATGACCTCCTCCGTCATTGCGAGCGAAGCGAAGCAATCCAGAGCCACGCACGCGACTCTGGATTGCTTCCGCCTTCGCAAGCGCGCTTCGGCGGACGCGGTCGTCGCTGCGCTCCTCGCAATGACGGAGAGCGCTACTTCCCCTTGCTCAAAAACTTCTTCACCGCGATCCTGAAATCGTCCGTGTGCATGCAATCGATGATGGCGTCGCGCTCGGCGTCGAGCTGCTGTTCGATCGGAGTGATCGGCGCGCGGTGGATCAGCGCCTTGGTGGCGGCGAGGCCGGCGGGCGCGTTTTGTGCGAGGCGCAGCGCCAGCTCGCGGGTGGCCGCCTTCAGCTCGACGGCTGGAACGACCTTGGCGACAAGCCCCCAGTCGTAAGCCTGCTGCGCGCTGAAACTGTCCTCGGCGAGGAAAATCTGCAGCGCGCGGCGAACGCCGACAGCTGCGACCACGCCGACCGTGCCGCCACCATCGGGCGAGACGCCGATCTTGGCATAGGCGGGCGTAAAGCGCGCGTCCTCAGCTGCGATGCAGAGATCGGCGACAAAGGCGAGCGACAGCCCGGCGCCGGCGGCAGAGCCATGGACGCTCGACAGCACGAGCTTCGGCATCCGGCGCAACGTGGTGATGAAGGCGTGATAATGTTTCAACAGCTCGCCGACGACAGGCGCGATGGTGTCGGCGGCCGCGGCCGCACCGATGGTCTGCAGGTCGCCACCAGCGCAGAAGGCGCGACCTTCGGCTTCGATCACCACGACCTTGATGGTGTCCGACGCTTCGACATCGGCAGCAAGCTGCTCGAGCTTCTGGGCGATTGCGAGGTTGATGGAATTGAACGCCTCGGGGCGGTTCAACGTGATGGTGGCGACCGCACCGTCGATCCTGAGCAATGCGGGGTCATTGGGAGTGGACGTGGGGGAGGGTGTCGACATGGCAAAAATCCCGGCAGGAGATCGTGGCTGCAAATAGATCGCAGAAGGTGAGGGGTGACAATCCCTGTTCCCGCCCTGGTCGAGGCTCCTGCTCTTGCGCTCGTCTGAATTATCGGGCCAAATGGGGCCACCTTCGTTCGGGACGGACACGAGCGCCGCTCTGTCGGGCGAGGATAGCCAGCCAAAATCAAGA
>DATKQA010000041.1:0-5012 GCA_035523835.1 Candidatus Sulfotelmatobacter sp. | reverse complement strand
TGGATGCGCAAGGATCTCGGCATGTGCCTGGCGGAGGCGCGGCGCGTCGGCGCCACCCTGCCGGTCACCGCGCTGGTCGACCAGTTCTATGCCGAGGTGCAGGCGATGGGCGGCAGCCGCTGGGACACGTCGAGCCTGATGGCACGGCTGCAGGCGGTTAAGAAAATCTTGTGATTTGACCGCGGAACATGCGGCGCGGTCTGCCGTTCCCCGGGGCGGCACTGGCGAAGGTGGTGCGGTTATGATCGAGGTGCGGCGTCCGCTCGGGCTGATCGGGCGGGTCATCCTGACGGCGGGCGCCCTGCTGCTGACGGCGGCCTCCTTCGCCGAGGCGGCGCCGGCGACCATCTTCGGCGCGGTCGAGATCCGTCACGACGGCATCAAGCCTTTCCCGAAGTGGATCGGCGCGCTGGCCAAGTACGAGCAGGAGAAGATCCGCTACGCCACCCAGTGCCTGGTCACCCGCTTCAGCCCCTGCCACTGGAAGGAGTGGCACGACCTGCTCGACCGGCTGCGCGGCCAGCCGCGCGCGACCCAGCTCGACGCGGTCAACCGCTACATGAACCGCCAGCCCTATGTGCTCGACATGGTGAATTGGGGCGTGCCCGACTATTGGGAATCGCCCGGCGAATTCTTCCTGCGCAACGGCAACTGCCACGACTATGCCATCGCCAAGTACCTGTCGCTCCGCCTGCTCGGCTGGAACAAGGAGGACCTGCGCATCGTGGCGCTGAACGACCTCAACCTCAGGGTCGGCCATGCCGTGCTGGTGGTGATCGAGGGCGATCATGCCGTCGTGCTCGACAACCAGGTGTCGCAGGTGGTGGAGGCCACCAGCATCCACCATTACCAGCCGATCTACGCCGTCAACGAAGACGCCTGGTGGCTCTACCGGCACTGAGCCGGACGCCCCAGCGGGCGGATGGACCTTTCCCGCGGTTCTCATTAGTCTGCCGCCGGTTCAAATGCCGGAAGGACAGGGCATGCCAGAGCGCAATTCGCAGACCGACGCCACCAAGCCGGGCGCCGAAAGGCCGCGCGGCCCGCTCGCCGGCATCACCGTCATCGATCTCTCGCGCATCCTGGCCGGCCCCTATTGCACCCACCTCATGGCCGAGCTCGGCGCCCGCGTCATCAAGGTGGAGACGCCGGGCAAGGGCGACGACGCGCGCGAATACGGCCCCTTCCGCGAGGGCAAGTCGACCTATTTCGCCTCCGTCAACCGCGGCAAGGAATCGATCGCGCTCGACCTGAAGGCGCCGGCCGACAAGCGCATCTTCGAGGCGCTGCTCGGCCGCGCCGACGTCCTCGTCGAGAACTTCCGCCCCGGCACCATGGAGAAGCTCGGCTACGGCTGGGAGGCGCTGCACCAGCGCTATCCCCGGCTGATCTATGCCGCCGCCTCCGGCTTCGGCCATACCGGTCCCTTCGCCAACCATCCCGCCTACGACATGGTGGTGCAGGGCCTGGGCGGCATCATGAGCATCACCGGCGAGCCGGGCCGGCCGCCGGTGCGCGTCGGCACCTCGATCGGCGACATCGGCAGCGGCCTCTATGCCGCGATCGCCGTCAATGCCGCGCTGCTGCACCGCGAGCGCAGCGGCGAGGCGAGCAAGGTCGACATCGCCATGTTCGACTGCCAGATCGCGCTCCTGGAGAACGCGGTCATGCGCTACACGGTGACCGGCGAGATTCCCGGGCCGCTCGGCGCGCGCCATCCCAGCATCACGCCCTTCGAGGCTTTCGCCACCGCCGACGGCAGCATGATCATCGCCGCCGGCAACGACGGCCTCTGGCGCAAGCTCTGCGAGGTGCTGAAGCGCCCCGACCTCGCCGCCGATCCCGGCTACAAGACCAACGATCTGCGCAACCGCAACCAGGCGAAGCTCAAGGTCGAGCTGGAAAAGGAGCTGCGCCGCAAGCCGACCGCCGAATGGATCGGCATCATCGAGGCGGCGGGCCTGCCCTGCGGCCCGATCAACAACGTGGCCGGGGCGCTGGCGCACCCGCAGGTCGAAGCCCGCAACATGCTGGTCACGGTCGAGGACCCCGCCGCCGGCACGCTCAAGCTCGCCGGCAATCCGCTGAAGTTCTCCGCCTTCGCCGATCCGACGACGCGCCCGCCGGCGCCCGACCTCGACGCCGACCGGGCCAAGATCCTGCGCGAACTCGGCCTCGAGTGAGCGCAGCGGAAAGCGGGCGTCATCTGCCGCCATCACCTGTGCATGCACTGATGTGACGACGAGGGTACGTTGGGGGCGACGGGAAAAGCGGTGACCGTCTCTTTCTCATCGTCATGCCGGCGACAACCCGGCATCCGGGGACGTCGTACCATTCGCCTGGACCCCGGCTTTACGCCGGGGTGACGATGAATTTCGTACCATCCCTTCCCGTCATGCCGGCGCCAAGCCGGCATCCAGGCAGCCGCGATACCGGACCCCGGCTTGCGCCGGGGAGACGGATAGTGCGGTAGCCATCTCCTTCTCGTCGGCATGCCCACGCCCCGCGGGCATCCAGGGACGCCGCACAATTCGCCTGGACCCTCGCGTGCGCCGGAAGGAGGGTGCCTCAGACGATCTGGTTCCGCAGCGTGGTTTCGCCGCGCCAGAGGCGGGCGAGGTTCTCCTGCAATATGTCGAGCACATTGTCCTCGTAGCGCCGGGTCTCGCCGCCGACGTGCGGCGTGATCAGCACGTTCGGCATCGACCAGAAGGGCGCATCCGGCGGCAGCGGCTCGGGCTCGGTGACATCGAGCGCGGCGCCGGCGAGCCGCCCGTCCCGCAGCGCCGCAACGAGCGCCGCCTGGTCGACCACGCGCCCGCGCGCCACGTTGACCAGATAGGCGCCCGGCCGCATGCGGGCGAGCGCCGCGGCGTCGATCAGCTTCTCCGTCTCCGGCGTCAGCGGGCAGGTCAGCGCGACGAAATCGGCTTCCGGCAGGAAGCGGGCCAGCGCCTCGATGCCGTGCACCTCGCCGGCGTCGGCAGCGGCGGGATTGCGGCGCAGGCCGATCACCCGCATGTCGAAGGCCCGGGCCAGCCGGGCGAGGCGCGCGCCGATGCGCCCGAGGCCGACGATGAGCAGGGTCTTGCCGCCGAGCTCGTCCTCGCGCTCGGAAATATTGCCGATCATCGGCCGCCAGAATTGGCGCGCCTGGTTGTCGCGCGCCGCCGGCAGCTTGCGCGCCAGCGCCAGCACCAGCGCCATGGCGTGGTCGGCGACGGCATGGGCATTGACGCCCTGCGCACTGGCCAGGCGGATGCCGCGCTCGGCCAGCCGCGCGCGCGGAAACTGGTCGGTGCCGGCGCCGATCGACTGGATATAGGCGAGCCGGCCGGCGCGCTCCAGCAGGCCGTCGTGCCAGAGGCCGGAGATCACCAGGACGTCGGCTTCACCGACGCGGCGGTCGAGCGCGGCGCGCTCGCGCACCTCGAAACCGGCGATGCCGGTCTGGCGCAGCGCGAAGCGCTGCTGCAATTGATAGGCGACGTGGGCGAAGCAGATGGTCAGCCGGTCGGGCGGCGGCAGCACGCTCAGCCGGCCTTCAACCGCTTCGCCGCGGCGACGGCGAAATAGGTCAGGATGCCGTCGCAGCCGGCGCGCTTGAAGGCGAGCAGGCTTTCCAGCATCACCTTGTCGCCGTCGAGCCAGCCCTGCTGCGCCGCCGCCTGCAGCATGGCGTATTCGCCGGAGACCTGATAGGCGAAGGTCGGCATGCGGAAGGCTTCCTTGACCCGCCAGCAGAGATCGAGATAGGGCATGCCCGGCTTCACCATCACCATGTCGGCGCCCTCGGCGATGTCGAGCGCGACCTCGCGCAAGGCTTCGTCGCCGTTGGCCGGATCCATCTGGTAGGTACGCTTGTCGCTCTGGCCGAGATTGGCGGCCGAGCCGACCGCGTCGCGGAACGGGCCGTAGAAGGCGGAGGCGTATTTCGCCGCATAGGCCATGATCTGCACATGGGAATGGCCGTGCGCTTCCAATGCGTCGCGGATGGCGGCGATGCGCCCGTCCATCATGTCCGACGGCGCGATGATGTCGCAGCCGGCCTCCGCCTGCACCAGCGCCTGGCGCGTCAGCACGGCGACCGTCTCGTCGTTGACCACATAGCCGTCGCGGATCAGCCCGTCCTGGCCGTGGCTGGTGAAGGGATCGAGCGCCACGTCGCAGAGCACGCCGATCTCGGGCACCGCGCGCTTCACCGCGCGCACGGCGCGGCAGATGAGATTGTCGGGATTGGTCGCCTCGTCGCCGTCCGGCGTCTTCAGCGCCGGATCGATCGCCGGAAACAAGGCGATGCAGGGGATGCCGAGCGCCGCCGCCTCGCCTGCGCGCTCGACCAAGAGGTCGATCGAGAGCCGTTCGGCGCCGGGCATGGAGGGAATGGCGGCGGCCTGCCGCTTGCCCTCGTGGATGAACACCGGCCAGATGAAATCGTCCGGGGTGAGCCGGTTCTCGGCCACCAGGCGGCGCGACCAATCGTGCCGCCGGTTGCGCCGCATGCGCGTGCGGGGGAAGGCCGGGCCGGGCTGCACCAGGGCCTCCGGCGCCGCGGCGGGGCTGCGTTTCGCGGCCGGCTTGCGGAAGGAAAGCGGCTTGTCGGTCATGGGGTTGCCTCGGCCCGGGCGGTTCGGTCGCCGGCGAGTTTAGAGGGCGGCGGGCCGGGCTGGCAATGCGCCGGATCAATTTTTCGTCCGGCCGCGGCGAGGGGCCGCACGCCGGGATCGTTCGTTTTTGGGCAGGCTTGCAATCTGGCCGGCGATCCTTATAGTAGGCAATATAACTACATCTTGGAGTCCTTGATGGAGGAAACCGTTTCGGCTGCCGATGCCAACCGCCGGTTCTCCCGCCTTCTGCGCGGGGTTCGGGAAGGGCGGAGCTATGTCGTGACCAGCCACGGCAAGCCCGTCGCGCGGCTCATTCCCGCCGGCAAGCACGACGATGTGGCGGTCAGCGCCCGCGCGACGCTGCTGTCCCGTCTTGAAAAACAGCCCGTCCTGGATGCCGGAAAA
>DATKQA010000040.1:0-7827 GCA_035523835.1 Candidatus Sulfotelmatobacter sp. | reverse complement strand
CAGTTATCGCCGATCTCGCAGCCGTCCATGATCGTCGTATTGATGCCGATCAGGCAATTGTCGCCGATGCGGCAGCCGTGGATGGTGCAGCGATGGGTGATCGAGCAGTGGCTGCCGATGATGCTGGCGGTGGCGGCACCGACATGGATCATGACGAAGTCCTGCACGTTGGAATAAGGCCCGATCACCACCTCATAGCTTTCCGAGCGCACCACCGCGTTGCACCAGATGGAGGCCTGGTCGCCGACCGTGACCTTGCCGTGCAGTTGCGCCGAGGGATGGATGAAGGCCGGGTTGTCGAGCACGATATCGGGACCGAACAAAGGCACGGACGAAGCTCCTTGACAGATGCGGCGCTCAGGGCGGCAGGGTTTGCGGGTTCAGCACGGTGATGCCGAGCAGCACGTCGACCTCGCGGCCATCGGCCGCCAGGGGCAATATAAGCCGCTCGATGGCGATATAGTCCTTCTTGATGACATAGGCCGGCGGCCCGCGATAGAAGGCGATCCGGCCTTCCGTCGCCGCGGCGACGAATTGCGGATAGGCCGAGGAGGCGGCGAAACGCTGGTGCGCCTCGTCGAGCCACAACCCGGTCGGATTGCGTCCCTCGGCGTCGACATGCACGGTGCCGACCAGGCGATATTTGAAACGCAGCGGCGCGCGGTGCACGTCGATCAGCCAGATCAGCGCCAGCAGGTCGCGCACCGCGGCCGGGTCGAAATGCTGGCGGCCGGGCAGGGCCTCCGGCGCCGGCCGGATGGACTGCCAATAGCGGTGCAGGCGGACCAGGCGATGGTCGCAAGCGGGCAGGTCGGCGCCGGCGGGCAGGATTTCGGCGATGTCGCTCATCGGCAGTGCCCGAGCTTACACCTGTCGGCGCCGTTCCAGCCAGCGCACCGCGGCGGCGCAGCCGCCCGCCGTCACTTCGCCTGGTTGAACAATTCGTCGGTCGCCTTGTCGGCGGCGGGGGCCGCGGCCGGCGCGGCGCCCAAGGTGCTGCCGTTGAGTTCGGCGGCGCGGTTCTGCAGGTAGCTCGAGCGCAGGCTGACATAGTAATCGACCGAGCCGGCGCGCAGATCGTCGAGCGGCTTCAGCAATTCCTCGCGCTTGGCGATCGCGGTGATGCCGGCCCGCCCCAGCATCAGATTGCGGTTGAGCAGATAGGTGAAGGGATCCATCGCCAGGTCGACGGCGCGGCCGATGGCATCGCGCGCGTCGGAGGGGCCGAACAGCGGCAGCATGATATAGGGGCCGGCCTCGACGCCGTAGGAATGCAAGGTCTGGCCGAAGTCGGACTTGTGCGGCTTGAGGCCGAACAGCGGATCGGCGGCGTCGTAGAAACCGGCGACGCCGATGGTGCTGTTGATCACGAAACGGCTGAGCGCACTGCCGGCACGGTTCGGCCTTGCCTGCAGCAGATCGTTGGCCGCCACCACCGGCTCGTCCATGTTGTCGATGGCGCGCCGCACGGCGATCTTCACGAAATCGGGCGCGAAGCTGTAGGTCCAGGCGATCGGCCGCAGGATGAAGGTGTCGGCCACCTGGTTGAGGGCGAAGAAGGCGCGGTTCACCGGCTCGAAGGGATCGGCCGCGGCAGACTCGCTCTTCACGTTGCTCTCCGGCGGCACGGTGGCCACGCGGCCTTCCGGGGTCGGCGGCGGCACGACGAGGCGCGCCGGCGCCGGGGTCACGCCGGCGGGCAGCGGCGGCTGCGGAAAGGGCGGCGCGCCGGCGATGCGGTCGAGCGCCGGCTGCTGATACCAGTTGCGCGGCACCTGGGCGCTCGGCGCCGCCTGGATGGCATATTCGGTGCCGGTCGCCGCCAAGGGGCCGGCGTGGACGCGCGGCTGTTCCTCGTACCAGGTGGTCGGGATGGTATTGTCCGCGCCAGCGGCCGCGTTGCCGCCGAGCGCGGGGTAGGCGGCATGCACGGCGGCCGCGATGTTCGCCGCCGATTGCGGTGCGTCGGTGCCGGCCCGGGCGACGATCGCATCCGACAGGTCGGGATGGCGCGCCACCTCGGCGACCACGGCCGCGGTCAGGCTGCGTTCGGCCTGGGCGCGGGCGATCCTCTGCTCGGTCGCCGCCAGTTCCGGGTTGCCGAGATCGCCGTAGAGCGCGGCGTCGTCCGCTGCCTGCCGGTTGCTCTCCGCCGCCGCGCGATCGACGGCGGCGGCGACGTCGCCGGGCAGCCCATCGGCCGCGCCGCCCGCACCGCCGCCCGGCGTGCTGCAGGCGCCAAGCGCCATCGCAACGGCCAGCAGGAGCGCGGCGCCGCCGAACGCGCCGCGCGCCCTGGCCTCAGTGCTCATTCCGCCGGAACGCTGCCACGCGACGCTGGCTCTCCGCCTTCTGGCCGGGCGAAAGCCGCTCGCTCAGGGCATGCCGCAGCCGGCTCGCCTCGGGGTCGCCTTGCCGGGCCGCCAGCGTCGCCCACTTCATCGCCTCGACCAGATCCTTGGCGGTGCCCTCGCCCCGGGCGTAGCGCACCGCCAGGCGGGCTTCGGCCTTGGCATAGCCCTGCTCCGCCGCCGCCTGGAACCAGCGCACCGCCAAGGCCGGGCTCTTCGCCGTGCCGACGCCGTCGCGATAGAGCTTGCCGAGATTGTATTGCGCCGCTGGCAGGCCGAGCTCCGCCGCCTTGCGGTAGCGCGCCGTCGCCGCGGCCATGTCCTTCGGCGCGCCGAGACCGTATTCGTCGAGTTTGCCGAGGGTATAGATCGCGCTCGGCAAGCCGGCGGCGGCAGCCTTGTCGAGCCAGCGCCGCGCCGCGTGATAATCCTGCGGCACGCCGTCGCCGGCGATATAGAGGCTGGCGAGGTTGTGCGCCGCCTCGGCATTGCCGGCGTTCGCCGCCTTCTCCCACCACTGGGCGGCGGTCGCCTGGTCCGTGCCGACGCCGCGGCCCTGGTCGTACATCACGCCGAGGTTGAAGGCGGCGTTGGCATCGCCCTCTTTCGCGAGCGGTTCCCAGGCCTTGAGGGCGCCGGCGAAATCGCCGAGCTGATAGGCCTGCCAGCCGGCGGCGAAATCGGCCCGCGCCGGCAGCGCGCCCGCCAGGATCGCGCAGGCCAGGGCCAGCGCACCCGCGCGCACCCCGTTGCGCCACCCGACCGTCAGATTCAGCGCTGCCCCCCGCATCGGCCTCCCCGAGCCGCTAGAGGCCTTATCGTGCAGCGGTTGCCGGCAGTTTGTCTACCCGCGCGTGCAGCGTCTCGAGCAATCCCGGGATGCCGGTCGCGTTGATCGTGGAGGTGAATTCCTGGCGCTGGGTCAGCACCATGCTGATGCCTTCCACCGCCACGTCGATGATCCGGTAGCGATTGTCGCTCACCCGCACGCGCCAGTCGGCGGTGAGCGGCGGGCCGCTCGGACGGTCGATGCGGGTGCGCACCACCACGTCCTGGTCGCCGGCGGGCCGCGCGCCGGTGACGGCGAAGGTCTCGCCGGAATAGCCACCGAGGCGCTGGGCATAGGTCTTGAGCACGAATTCGCTGAACACCTGCACGTAGTCGGCGCGCTGCTCCTCGCTCAGCCGGTTCCAGTTCGCGCCGAGCACGAAACGGGCGATGAAATCGACGTCGAAGTCCTGGCGCAGCAGGCCGCGAAACGCCGCCTCGCGCTGGTCGAGGGTTATGCCGCCGGTGCGCAAGGTCGCCAGCGCCTGCTCGCCGAGGGTCTGGATGAAGGCCTCGGCGCCTTCGATCGGGCCGGCGGCCCGGGCGGGAAGGCGCGCGGCAAGCACGCCGAGCGCGGCGAAAAGCAACAGACGGCGACGGGAAATCATGGGGAGGGGGACCGGCAAATGACCGGCGCATGCTCCCACGTCCGCCAGGGCGGCGCAATATCGGGCCGTCGCGGCGCGGCGCTTGGCTGCGCCGCCGGCGGTCAAAGACGATAGACCTTGGCCTTGCCGAGCGCCCGCTGGCGTTCGATGCCGGCGGCGGACAGGGAACGCGCCGGCGACAGGCCCCATTCGGACTCGCTCAGCCAGGTGTCGAGCGCCTGCGCGTCGATCGGCCGGCTCATGTGATAGCCCTGGGCGATGTTGCAGCCGAGCTCGCGCAGCGCCTGCCAGGTGGCGGCATCCTCGACGCCCTCGGCCACCACCTGCAGGCCGAGATTGTGGGCGAGCTCGATGATGGTGCGCACGATCACCGCATCGTCGTTGATGCGCAGCATGTTCATGACGAACGACTTGTCGATCTTCAGCTCGTTGACCGGCAGCTTGCGCAGGTAGGCCAGCGAGGTATAGCCGGTGCCGAAGTCGTCGATGGCGACGCGCACGCCGAGCGCATGCAGCCGGCCGAGCGTCTCGCTGGCGCGCGCCAGGTGCGAGATGATGGCGCTCTCGGTGATCTCCAGCACCAGCCGGCTGGCCGGGACCTGCCAGGTTTCCAGGAGCTTCTCGACGGTATCGCCGATCTCGTGGTTGTGCAGCGACAAGGCCGAGAGGTTGACCGAGACGCTGAGATCGCGGCCCTGGTTCTGCCAGCGGGCGAACTGCTCGAGCGCGGCGTTCAGCACCCAGCGGGTCAGGCCCTCGATGACGCCGATCTGCTCCGCCACCGGGATGAAGGTGTCGGGGAACAGCAGGCCCTGGGTCGGATGGCGCCAGCGCACCAGCGCCTCGACCCCGCTGACCTGGCCGGTCTGCATGTCGATCTTCGGCTGATAGTGCAGCAGGAACTGGTTGCCGGTGATGGCCTGGCGGAGCTCGTGGGCGAGCGAGAGCTGCTTGCCGTGGTCGGTGCCGTCGTCGGCGGTATAGACCGAATAGCCGACGCCGTTCCGCTTGGCGGCGCGCAACGCGGTCTCGGCGCAGCGCACCAGCTCGTCGGCGGTGCCGGCGTGCAGCGGGAACAGCGCGATGCCGATTGCCGAGGCCACCGTGAAGCGATGCTCGTCGATGGCGAAGACGCGATTCATGTTCTCCAGGAGCTTGCCGGCGGCCTTGACCGCACCGGCCTCGCTGGCGCCGGTCGGCAGCAGCGCGGCGAACTCGTCGTCGCCGATGCGGGCGACCGAATCGGAATCGCGCAGCACGCCGGTCAGGCGCGAGGCGGCGATCTCCAGCAGCCGGTCGCCGATGCGATAGCCGAAGGTCTGGTTGATGGTGTTGAAGTCGTTGAGGTCGAGCAGCAGCATCGCCACCTGGCTCTGCGTGCGCCGCGCGGTGGCCAGCGCCTGCTCCAGGCGATCGAAGAACAGGGTGCGGTTCGGCAGCCGGGTCAGTTGATCGTACAGCAACTGCTGCGTCAGGCGCTGCTCGGAGGCGGCGATCTGGCGGAAGGCGCGGTGCGAGCGCACGGCGTTCCACAGGCTCAGCGACAGCCGTTCCGGCGTCACCTCGTGACGCAGCAGGCAGTCGCTGGCTCCGGCCTCGATCAGGTTGCGGCTGCGCTGGGTGTCGTTGCTGTCGACCACGACCACGATCGGCATGCCGACGCCGCGGCCGCGGATTTCGCGCAGTGCGCCGATCTCGTCGAAGGCCGGCAGGTGCGAATCGATCAGGGCGCAATCGAAGGTGCCGTTGCCGAGCGCGACCAGCGCCTGGCCGCCGTTGAATGCCGTCTCGATGTCGAAATCCGTTCCGGCCAGCGCATGATTGAGCGAAGTGCCGTTGCGTCCGGACGGTTCAGCGAGCAATAGCTTGAGGCGTTCTACGCTCATCGGGTCACCGCAGTGTTGAAACGCATCTGCCTGGTAATGACTGGGGGACCCACGTCGCCTGCCTGCCACCGGGAATGCGGCCGTTCGCTTTCGGGTGTCGGCGAGCGACTGCAGCCATGCCCAATTTGTAAGAGACCGGCGTAAACAACCCCTTAACAGGGCAATGGTTATCGGGGCTTAACCAAGGCCGGCGAAAGGCCGGGACAGCGCCTATTTCGAGGTCGCGACGAACACGCCGTCCCAGTCCGGGCCGGGCGGATTGTCCGTGTAATAGGCGACGCGCTCGTCGTAGAGGTCGTAGAGATGCTCCAGCCGGCCGTCGAGCTGGCGGCATTCGACGATGAGCTGCTTCGCCCGGTTCCATTCCTGTTGCCGGTAGCAGGCCAGCATGGCGTCGTGGCGCTCGTTGAGCGACCGGAACTCGTCGGTCTGTGCCAGCGCCTGGTCGCCGTGCAGGGTGAAGATGCGCACCGCCTCCTTCTTGCCCTTGACCGCGATCAGGTCGAGCTCGATGGCGGCCCAGGACGGCGCCGCGGCGCGGGTCGATTCGCCGATGACGATGCCGACGCCGTAATTCTTCGACTGGCCTTCCAGGCGCGAGGCGAGGTTGACCGCGTCGCCGAGCACGGAATAGTCGAAGCGCTGGTCGGATCCCATGTTGCCGACTACGCACTCGCCGGTATTGAGGCCGATGCCGATATTGAGCGGATGGTATCGGCGGTCTTCCGCCTCGGCCTCCTGCTTGAGCCGTACGTTCAGGTCCTTCAGCTCATGGATCATGGCGAGCGCGCTCTCGCAGGCATGGTCGGCGTGCTCGGGGTCGTCGAGCGGCGCGTTCCAGAACGCCATGATGCAGTCGCCCATGTATTTGTCGATGGTGCCGCGCCGCGCCAGGATCAGGTCGGTCATCGGCGTCAGGAACTTGTTGATGAGATGGGTCAGCCCTTGCGGGTTGCTTTTGAATGTTTCGGATATCGTGGTGAACCCGCGCACGTCGCAGAACAGGAAGGTCATCTCGCGGAGTTCCCCGCCGAGCTTGAGCCGGCTCGGATCGTTGGCGATCTGCTCGACCAGGGCGGGCGACATGTACTGCCCCATGGCGCCGCGCACGAAGCGCTTCTCCGCCTCCGTCCGCAGGTAGCCGATGAGCGTGCCGGACATGTAGATGGCGACGGCGGTGAGCGACGGCATGACCGGGTCGACCAGCAGCAGCAGGCTTTTGTAGGCGTACCACGAGGCGCCGAACAGACCGGCGATGGAGACGGCGCCGACCGCCGCCGACCAGAGTGCGCCGGTCGAGCGCAGGAGGATGATCAGGATGATGCCGAGCACCAGCATGAAGACCGCTTCGGCGCCGTCGGCCCAGTCGGGACGGAGCAGGAAATGATGCAGCAGGATCTGTTCCGCCGCCTGGGCATGTGCCTCCACGCCGGGCATGCCGGGATCGATCGGCGAGGGCCGGATGTCCTTCAGGCCGGCGGCGCTGGTGCCGACGAAGATGATCTTGTCGCGCACTTCGGCCGGGTCGAAGTTCGGCGCCATGACCTTCCAGGCGGCGATAGTGCGCTGCGGGACCTCGCGGGTGAAATGCATGAGAAGCTGGCCGCGCGAATCGGTTGGGATGATCCAGTCGGGGCCGAGCTTTATGTTGTTGATGCCGGTGTGCTCGCCATAGGCCGTCTGTTGATTGGCGCCGGACGATTTGATCACCATGGTCTTGGCGCCGAGCGCGACGCGCAGCGCCTCGAGCGCGAGAAGCGGATAGAGCCTGTCGTTCAGCCGCTGCACCAGCGGCACGCGGCGGATGACGAAGTCGGAATCCGGCTCGAAGCTGAAGGCGCCGTTGCCGGCGGCCGCCTGCTCGATCTCCGGCAGGTTGGTGACGGCGCCGCCGTGCGCGACGAGAAACTGGTGCGGATCGTCGCCGCCGAAGGCGAAGTTGCCGCGCTGCAGCGGCACGTGGCCGTTGTTATCCTGGATGAGGGCGAAACCGGTCACCACGTTGCCGGCCTGCTGGACGACGCGGGCGAAGATCTTGTCGTTGTCCGGCAGCGCCGCCAGTTCCTGCTTCAGCTTGTCGTCGATGTCGCTGGTCGTGCTCCAGATCGGCAGCACGTTGGCCGGCGAGGTCCGATCGGGCTCGGCGAAGACCGC
>DATKQA010000039.1:0-2495 GCA_035523835.1 Candidatus Sulfotelmatobacter sp. | reverse complement strand
CAGGTCGCGCAGCGGCCGGAAGATTTCCGTGCCGGCCATCAGCACGATGAGCAGCGCTTCCAGGCTCATGTCGCCGTGGCGCACTCGCCAGGCGCCGACGGCGATGGCGAGCGCGGCGCCGAGCGCCGTGCCGAGATCGGTGAAGAAGCGGGTCAGCAGGCCGAGCGCCAGGACCCAGAAGGTGCTGTTGGAGAGCGCCCGCGCCCGCTCGGCCAGCTTCTCGCCGAAGGCACCGCTCTGGCCGAAGGCCTTTAAGGTCGGCAGGCCCTGCACCGCGTCGAGGAACTCCTCGCCAAAGGCCTTGAAGGCGCCGGCGCGCGCGATGGCGGCGCGCTTGTCGGCATTGTGCACCAGCATCGGCAGCGCCAGGGTGGCCAGCGCCGCCACCAGCAGCACAGCCGCCGTCGGCACATCCCACCAGGCCAGGGCGGCGAAGATGACGAGCGGCGCCGCCGCGGCGATGATCAATTGCGGCAGATAGGCGCCGAAGAAGGTCTGCAACTGCTCCACGCCGTCGATCACCGCCAGCATGACGCCGCCGGTGCGCTCGGTGCTGAACCAAGCCGGACCCAGTTCGGCGACGCGGTCGAACAGGCGGGCGCGCAAGAGCGATTGCACTTGGCCTGCCGTGCCCTGGGCCAGAACCGTACGGCGATGATCGAGCCAGGCCCGCAGCACGATGCAGGCCGCGGTCGCTGCCGCCGCAACAGCGATCTTGCCGAGCGGCGCCGCGGTGAAGGTCAGGGCCAGCATCCGGCCGAGGAAGACGAAGCGAAAAATGCCGAAGACCATGGCGAGCAGGCCGAGACCGACGGCGGCGCCGATCCGCCCGCGCAAGCCCGCAGTCATCCGCCACAGCCGCCAATCGAAATACATCGCCCTCTCCGTCGCGCTGCTTCGACGAGCCGCCACGCCGCGCCAAGGCCGGTTTTCCGGTGCGCAAATTGTATCACGGACGCGACCGCCGGAACCCCGACGACGGGCCCGACGCCATCATAATCCACATAATCCGCCGGCATCGCGCCGCGGAGATTTTGCCACCGCCGCAGCTTCGCTTACGCTGCCGCCATGCTGTTCATAGGGAGAGTGACGATGAACCGCTTTGCCGCGCTACCGCTTCTCTTCTGCCTGCTGGCGACGCCGGCGGCAGCCGCGCTCAAAGCGGGCGACCCGGCACCGGATTTCACCGCTGAGGCAGCCATCGGCGGACACGAATTCTCCTTCTCGCTGGCCGAGGCGCTGAAGAAGGGCCCCGTCGTGCTCTATTTCTTCCCCAGGGCCTTCACCTCCGGCTGCACGGCCGAGGCACACGAATTCGCCGAGGCGGCCGCGGAATTCAGCGCCGCTGGCGCCACCTTGATCGGCATGTCGAGCGACAATATCGGCACGCTGCACCAGTTCTCGGCCCAGGAATGTTCCGCCAAGTTCCCGGTCGCCGCCGATCCCGACCTCACGGTGATCCGCGCCTACGATTCGGTGATGGCGCGCATCCCCGGCATCGGCGGCGTCGCCAGCCGCGTCTCCTATGTGATCGCGCCGGACGGCAAGGTCGCCTACGTCTATCAGAACAACAGTCCCGACAAGCACGTGGAGAACACCCTGGCGGCGGTCAGGAAGCTGCAGGGAAAATAGCGGGCATCGGGATTCGTCGCGCCATGTCCGCCCCCTATCGTTCGACGCCGGTGTTCGACGAGACGACGCTGCCCGCCGGGCTGCGCGGCGAGCACCGCACCAAGTCCGGTGTCTGGGGCGTCATTCGGGTGATCGAAGGGCAATTGCTGCTTCGCCGGCTCGATCGGCAGGTAGAGACGGTCGTGACGCCGGCAAGGCCGGCGCTGGTGCTGCCGGAGCAGCGGCATCGCGTCGTCCCGATGGGGCGCATGCGGATGCGGGTCGATTTCTACGACGAGCCGCCCGCGCTCCCCGGAGATCACGTCGCTGGCGGGAAGTGAAATGGCGCGCCGGGGAAGATTCGAACTCCCGACCCCCAGATTCGTAGTCTGGTGCTCTATCCAGCTGAGCTACCGGCGCACGCTGCCTCGCGGACGGGCGAGTCTGCCCGCCGAGGCTGGGGACACTACTGAAAAGGACCGGTCATAGCAAGTCTGGAAGACGCCGAGATAAAGTCTTGTATCCGGTGGACTTTTGGGAAATGTTCCTTGTCGCTCGCGAGGGCATTGGCTAAGATCATCGACAAAGTGGTACTCAAAGAAGTACTGGGGGTTTCTTGCCAACGCAGCTCAACGGCAGAGCCGCGCAAGCAAACAATAGACAACGAGTGTCTCGCGGTATGGCTTCACGCATCACGCCTGCCATTCTCCTGAGTACGGCGGTTCTGCTGGGCGGCTGCACTTATGCCTCCGACGTGCTCTGGCCTTCCCTGACCGGCGACGAGCCGTCGGCCAGCAAGGAAAACACCGCGAGCAAGCAGCAGATTCCGCCCGCCGCAGCCGAGCAGACCGGCGCGCCGACATTGAGCCCGCCGCAGCTCGGCA
>DATKQA010000038.1:0-2211 GCA_035523835.1 Candidatus Sulfotelmatobacter sp. | reverse complement strand
GTGATGGCGCAGCACCGCGGCGAGCGGCACGCGCACCTGCCCGCCGCGCGCGGCGAGCGCGGCGAAGGCCGGCGTCTCGGCGAGCCGGCCGCGCACATAGAGGCCGACGACGACGAGGATGCCGCTGGCGAGGAAGGGAATGCGCCAGCCCCAGGCGGCGAACTGGTCGTTGGTCAGCAGCAGGAACAGCAGCAGGAACAGGCCGTTCGACATCAGGAAGCCGAGCGACGGGCCGAGTTGCGGGAACATGCCGAACCAGGCGCGGCGATGGCGCGGCGCGTTCTCGGTCGCCAGCAGCGCGGCCCCACCCCATTCGCCGCCGAGGCCGATGCCCTGGCCGAGCCGCAGCAGGCAGAGCAAAACCGGCGCCATCACGCCCGCGCTGGCATAGCCCGGCAGCACGCCGATCAGCGTGGTGGAAAGGCCCATCAACAGCAGCGAGCCGACCAGCGTCGATTTGCGGCCGAGCCGGTCGCCGAAATGGCCGAACAGGAAGGAGCCGATCGGGCGGGCGAAGAAGGCGATGCCGAAGGTCGCGAACGCCGCGAGGGATTGGGTGCCGGCCGCGCCGGGCGGAAAGAAGAGCTGGCCGAGCACCAATGCGGCGGCGGTGCCGTAGATGTAGAAATCGTAGAACTCGATCGCGGTGCCGATCAGGCTCGCGACCATGATGCGCGCCGTGCCGGGCGCGCGCGCTTGGATGCCGGTGGACACGGTCGGGCGTCTTTCCTCGAAGGCGGTGCGGTCGTGCGGGCGATCACTGTGCGGGGCGCTGCAACGATCCGCAAGCGAGCCGGGCGGCCCGCCGCAGATCACAAGTTCGGGGTTTTGCCGCGCGTGCAGGGGCGCATTTCTCGGGCGACCTCATATGCGGGCCGTGGCGACAGACCGCTCGCAGGAGACCCAGATGGATCGTCGTGCCTTCCTTCTCGCCTCGCTGCTGCCGGCCCTGGCGGCAGGGGTGGCGGACGCCTCCGAGATCGACCCGAAGCAGACCTTCGTGTTGCAGAAGGACGAGATCAAATTCGAGCCGTGGACCGGCCTGCCGCCGCACAGCGGCGAGATGGCCAAGCTGTACGGCGACTTCAACAAGCCCGGCCCGTATCTGGTGCTGATGCGGTGGAACCCCGGCTGGTTCAGCGCGCCGCACAGCTACGCGACCGACCGCATCCAGATGGTGATCTCCGGCACCTGGTGGGTGAACAGCGGCGCCGACTTCACGCCGAAGCAGGCGGTGCCGGTCCCCGCCGGCGGCTTCGTCAGGCGCACGGCACGGACGTTCCACTACGACGGCGTGCCGGGCGGCATCAAGGAGCCGGTGGAGGTCGCGGTGTTCGGCATGGGCCCGGTCGATATCCGCCTCGCCGATCCGCACAAGCCGTCCTGGCGGCACGTCTGAGGCGATGCGCGGCGCTCAGGGCGCCGGCGCCATCATGGCGGCGAGGGCGGCGCGCATGTCGTCGCTGGGGAAGGCGACGAAATAGGGGCGGCTGAGGCCGGCGATGACGAACATCGCCAGGCTGAGCGAGATGCTGACGAGGACGATGCCGAGCAGCGAGACGATGTTGCGCGGCGCCACCAGCCCGAAGACCGCGAAGATGATCATCAGCCAGACGACGAGGATGACGTCGAACGGCCGGGAGATTTGCAAGCGGTCGTCCTCGATCGCCGCCTTGCGGCCGTTGAGCACGGTCTGGAAGTCGGCGGCGCAATCCGCGCGCACGCCGGCCTGGAAGGCGTTGGCGGGCGCGAGGCGGCGGATTTCCAGGTAGGCGCGGTTCAGGGCATCGCCGAGCACGTTGCTCGGGCCGACCTGCGGCACGTCGGACATGTTGGGGTAGCGCACGCCGGTCGGCGGCGGCTCGGAGGTCCAGGTGCTGGCGATCAGCGCCGCGGTGTAGCTCCTGATATTGTCCCGCGCCGCCTCGGTCTCCGGGCCGTAATTGCGCAGGCAGCGGTCGAGCTGGGTCAGGTCGAGCGCGTATTCCTGCAAATCGTGCCCGGCGTGGTCGTAGGCGGCCTTGACCGAGGCGGTCAGCAGGCCGAGCACGAGCGCGGTGAACGTCACCAGCATGCCGATGATGATCTGCATCGCCTCGATCGTCTCGCGCGTGCGGTGGTCTTCCGGCAGGCGCCGGCGGATGAAGCGGCCGAACAATGCGCTGCCGGTCAGGAGCAGGAAAACGGTCAGGGTGGCCAGGGCTTCGATCA
>DATKQA010000037.1:0-10878 GCA_035523835.1 Candidatus Sulfotelmatobacter sp. | reverse complement strand
GGCGGCAAGGCCCGCCGCCACCGTGCGCGTCTCGCGCAGGAATTCGAGGTAGGTCCAGGTACGCCGCTCGCCCTCGAACGGCTCCCAGACCAGGAACGGGTGTTCGCCGCGCTCCGCCACCCGCATCGCCATGAGCTTTGCCAGGTCGAGGCCGGCGAAGGGATGTACATGCTGATTGCGCACGCCGAGCATGACTGCCGCTCCTACATTCCGATGAGGTCGGCCTTGCGCAGGATCGTGTTGCGAAGGATGCGGATGGAGGCGACATCGACCATGACGCCGTCGATATTGACCGCGCCGAGGCCCTCGGCTTCCGCCTTGGCATAGGCGGCAGCGAGCTTCCGGGCGCGATCCACGTCCGCCTGCTTCGGCGTGAAGATTTCCAGCGCCGGCTCGATCTGCGCCGGGTGGATGGCCCATTTGCCGACGCAGCCGAGCGCCATGGCGCGGCGCGCCTCTTCCTTATAGGCCTCGGGGTTCTTGAAGTTGGCATAGGGGCCGTCCACCGGGTCGATGCCGGCCGCCTTGGCGCACATGGCGAGACGGAAGCGCGGATAGTGCCAGATATCGCCGGGATAGCCGTCGGCGGCGCCGACCGATTTCACGTCGACTCCCTGGCTCGCGGAATAGTCGCCCATGCCGAAGATCACGCATTCGAGCCGCGGGCTCGCGCGGCAGATGTCCTCCAGGTTCTGCAACGCCTGCACCTCCTCGATCAGCACCTCGATGCCGATCTTCTTGTGGAGGCCGATGTTCATCTCGATCTGGTTCAGCAGCGTCGCGGCGAAATGCACGTCGGCGCCGCTGAGGACCTTCGGCACCATGATCGTATCAAGGTGCTCGCGCGCGCCCTCGACCACGCTGATGATGTCGCCGTAGGCATACTTGGTGGTGAGGTCGTTGATGCGCACGCAGCGCGTCTTTCTGCCCCAGTCATGGTCGCGCAGCGCGGCGACGATCTTGCTCCGCGCCTCCACCTTGGCCGAGGGCGCCACGGCATCCTCCAGATCGAGAAAGACATGGTCGGCGGCCGACGCCGCGGCCTTCGCCATCATCTTCTCGTTCGAGCCGGGCACGGAAAGCTGCACCCGCCGCAAGCGCTGGGGACGCTCGTACATCGTTTCCTCCATTCCCGCCTGATTGTCCGTTGCAAGTCTACGACGGCTTCGTAGCCGGGCGGAAGCGCTCAGGCGGCGCCGTTTGCGGCCGGAAAGCCGAGCAGCGGCAGGACTTCGCAGAGATTGTCGGTATCGAGCGCATGGTGCGCCGCCGCCCGGGCATTCGCCGTGGCATTGATGGCGATGGCCTTGCCGACCGCGGCGAAGGTCGGCAGATCGGAGAGGGAATCGCCGACATGGGCCACGTCGCGCATGGCGATGCCGTGCCGCCGCGCCGTGCCTTCGACGAAGGCGCGCTTGCCGTCGGCATCGATATGGCGCGCCATGCGCCCGGTGAGCTTGCCGTCCAGCTCATGCATCTCGGCACCGCAGTGGCCGTCGAAAGCGAAACGCTCGGCCAGCACGCGCGCATAGAAGGCATAGGACACGGTGGCGATCACGCAGATGATGCCACGGCGGCGCAGCGCCGCCACGGTTTCGGCGATGCCGGCGATGAGCGGCAGCCGGTCGAAATGCCGGCACAGGTCGACATAGAGCAGGTCGAGATGGCTATGGGCGACCGCATCGGCGAAGGTCGCGGCGGTGATCTCGCCGGTGTCGAAGCGGCGCTCCAGCTCCTGCACGGCGGCGAGATTGCCAAGCCGCTCGGCCATGAAAAGCGAGGCCGTGGTGCCGCGGATCAGCGTCCCGTCCATGTCGAACGAAACCATCCGCACCGCCTGCCGCACTGCCGTCATCCCTGCCACTCCCTCGTCGCGCTATCAATCTAGCGGATGCGCGCGCGGGAAGGTATGGTCGTCGGTGCGGGAAATGGCCTGAACGGGGGTGAAATCGATGCTCTGGCATATCGCGCAGATGAACGTCGGCCGGACGATCTATCCGCTCGACGATCCCGGCATGGCGGGATTCATCGACCAGCTCGATCAGGTGAATGCGCTTGCCGAGCAAAGCCCTGGATTCGTCTGGCGGCTCCAATCCGCTTCCGGCAACGCCACCGACATCAAGACGACCGATGATCCGCGGTTCATCGTCAACATGTCGGTCTGGCAGAGCCCCGAGGCGCTGTTCGATTTCGTCTACAAGTCGATGCACCGGCTGGTCATGGCCAACCGGCGGCAGTGGTTCGAGCAGCCGGCCGGCGCCTATCAGGTGCTCTGGTGGGTGAAGCCGGGCCGCTATCCGACCCCGGTGCGCGGCCTGGCGCGGCTGCGCCATCTCGACCGCCATGGCCCGACGCCCTTCGCCTTCACCTTCCGCGAGAAATTTCCGCCGCCGGACATTGCCGGCCTGCCCGAGGACATGCGTCCGGAGCCCTATTGCGTCGGCTGGCGCTGACGGCGCGCGGCCAGGCGCCGCGGCGGCGCCCCACTCATTTGACGATCTTGTGCTCGCGCAGCCGGGCGACTTCCGCCGGCTTCATGCCGATCATGCCGAGCACCGCATCGGTATCCTCGCCGAGCAGCGGCGCCCGGCGGCGGATCGATCCGGGCGTCTCCGTCATGCGGATGGGAATGCCGGCCACCGCCACCTTGGTCGGCGAGCCCGGGTGCTCGAGCGGGACGATCATCTGCCGCACCTTGAAATGCGGATCGGCGACGATGTCGCTGACGTCGAAGACCGGGCCGAACGGCACGTGGCCGCCGAGAATGCCCATCAGGTCGTGCTTGGTATGCCGCCGGGTGAAATCGCCGACCGCCGCATAGACCAGGTCCTGATGCTCGGCCCGCGCCTGCCGCGTGGCATAGCGGGGATCGCTCGCCAGTTCCTCGCGGCCCATCAGCCGGCACAGCTCGGCCCAGAATTCGTCGGCGTGGCAGGCCAGCGCCACATAGCCGTCCTTCGCCGGCACGATGCCGAAGGGCGAGAGAAACGGATGCCGGTTGCCCTCCGGCCCCGGCACATTCTCCTGATAGAAGAACTGATGCACGATCCGTTCGCAGAGCGAGAGGACGGCATCGACCATGCCGACGTCGACATATTGCCCCTCGCCGGTCTTTTCGGCACGGTAGACGGCGGCCATGATGCCGAAGGCGGCCATCACCGCCGGCACCAGATCGCCGACGCCCGGGCCGACCTTGATCGGCGTCTCCGCGTTCGGGCCGGTGATGCCCATGATGCCGCCCATGGCCTGCGCCACGACGTCGTAGGCCGGCCATTCCACGTACGGCGACTTGCCCGTCCGCGGGTCGCCGAAGCCGCGGATCGAGGCATAGACCAGCTTGCGGTTCTGCACCCGGAGTGTCTCGTAGGCGAGGCCGAGCCGGTCCATCACCCCGGCGCGATAGTTCTCCACCAGCACCGCGGCAGTATCGACCAGGCGCATCAAGAGCGCGCGCCCCTCGGCCTGTTTCAGGTCGATGGCGATCGAGAGCTTGTTGCGGTTGACGCTCTGGAAATAGCCGCCGAACAGTTTGAGCCGGTCGTCGACCCGGTGCGGCCCCATGAGGCGCGTGCCGTCGCCGTCGAGCGGCTCGACCTTCACCACCTCGGCGCCCTGGTCGGCCAGCAGCATGGTGCAATAGGGACCGGCCAGCATCTGCGTGAGATCGATCACTCGCAGCCCGTCGAGCGGCCCGAGCGGCGGGGACGGCGGCTTCCTGGCCATGCTTCGGCGATCCCCGCCTAGCGGCCGGCCCAATGGCTGCGCCGCTTGATCAGCGCGCGCCGCTCGCCCTCAAACACGATCTTGTCGTCCTGGTTCACGCCCCAATGACGAAAGTGCACGATGCCCGCGTCGGCCTGGTCGCTGTCGGCAACGGCGATCACCTCGCTATAGGCATAAATCGTATCGCCGTGGAACACCGGCGCGGAAAAGCGGATCTTGTCCAGCGACAGCTCGGCGAGGGCGTTTTCCGCCGTGTCCTGCGCCGCCAGGCCGATCACCAGCGAAGCGGTGACGCCGCCGAACGTGAGACGCTGCCCGAAGCGGTTGCCCTTCATCGCATGTTCGTTGAAGTGACCCTGCGCGGTATTCATCACCAGGTTGGTGATCAGCACGTTCTCCAGCATCTCCATGGTTTTGCCGCGGGCATGGCGCACCACCGCGCCGGGCTTGAAGTCCTCGAAGTAGTTGCCGGAGCCGGTGAGCGAGGCGAGTTTCATTTGGCGGTCCTGCCGAGCAGATGGTCGGAGATGATGCGCTGCTGGATCTCCGACGTGCCCTCGAAGATCTTGGTCAGCCGCGCGTCGCGCCAATAGCGTTCCACCGCATGCAGCTTGGTATAGCCGGCGCCGCCGAAAACCTGCAGCGCCTCCGAGGTGACGCGTTCCGCCATCTCGCTGGCAAAGAGCTTCACCATGGCGGCTTCCTTGTCGCAGCGGCGGTGCGAATCGATCTCGTCGCAGACGAAATACATGAGCTGCCGCGCGGCCTCGATATCCGTCGCCATCTTGGCCAGGCGGAAGCGCGTCGCCTGGAACTCGCCGATCGCCTGGCCGAACTGGACACGCTCCTGCGCATAGGCCGTGGCATCCTCCAGCCCGCCGCGCGCCAGGCCGATGGCGCGCGCCGCCGTATGCGCCCGCGCCGCCTCGAGCCCGTGCGTGACCAGATAGAAGGCCCTGCCCTCTTCGCCGACCAGGCAGGAGGCGGGAATGCGGCAATCGTCGAAGGCGAGCTCGAAGGTCTTCCAGCCGAAATAGCCGATCTTCGGAATGGGATTGCCGTTGCAGCCCTTGGGCAAGGTGCCGCGCGCCTTTTCGATCAGGAACAGCGACAGGCCGACGTGGCGCCGCCTGGGGTCGGGCGGCTCGCCGGTGCGCGCCACCAGCATGATGTAGTCGGCGCCGTCGGCGAAGGTGCACCAATACTTGTTGCCGTTGATGACATAGCTGTCGCCGTCCTTGCGGGCGCGGCAGGAGATATTGGCGACATCCGAGCCGGCGTTCGGCTCCGACATCGAGAAGGCGCCGAGGAATTCTCCCTTGGCGATGCGCGAGAGATAGCGCTTCTTCTGCGCTTCGTTCATGCCGCGCGAACCGATCAGGCCGTTGCCGCGCGCGACGATGGACGCGACGCTCATCCAGGCACGGGCCAGCTCCTCGGTCACCAGGCAATATTCGAAGCAGCCGAGGCCGAGGCCGCCATATTCTTCCGGAATGGTAATGCCGAAATAGCCCATCTCGGCCAGCTTGTCGCGAAGCTCCATGGGGATTTCGCCCTGCTCGGGATCGAGCTTGTTGGCGATCGGCAGCACTTCCTTCATGGCGAATTCGCGCGCCGTCTCCTGGATCATCCGCCGTTCTTCGGTCATATAGCCCATGCGATCGTCCCTGCGTTCCCTATGGCGCCGCGCGCTTGTTGATCTGGTTGGTGCGCTTGAAATCGATCACCCGCTCGCCCCGCTGGTTGAAGCCCTCGCTGTGCCAGGTGACGATGCCGAGCTGCGGGCTGGAGGCGGACTCACGCATGGCCAGCACGGTCGAGCGCGCCGTCAGCGTGTCGCCGGGATAGACCGGCTGCCAATAGGTCAGCGCCTCGACGCCGAGGAAGGCGCCGCCGCCCTCGCTCAAGTCCTCGACGGTCAGGCCGAACACGGTGGTGAAGACCAGCATCGGGTTCACCACCACCGTCGGATGGCCGTGCGCGCGGGCGAACTCGACATTGAAGTAGAGGGGGTTGTAATGCAGCGTCAGGGTGGTGAAGAGCGTGTTGTCGCTTTCGCTGATGGTGCGGCCCCAATGATGTTCGAAGGTCCGGCCGACGGAAAAGTCCTCGTAGCGGTTGCCCTTCGGCCAGAGCCTGGCGCGGGCGCGAAAATCATCGGCCATGAAGCGTTTCCTCGTCGCGTACCTTTGTCGCGGATCAGTTGCTGCCGGGCACGGCGAGCCGCGCCAGGCCATCGATCCGTTCCATCCTGTCGAGGCCATGCACGGCTTCGGCGAGGCGCTCCGCCTGGGCGCGGCCGATCACCGGCTCGGCGAGGCTGAAGAACTTCGCTTCCACGCGCAGACCCTGTGCGGCAACGTCGCTTGCCGGCACGCCGGAATCGTGACGTGCCTGCACCGTCCTGCCGTCCTTCAAGGCGACGCGCATCTCGGCCAACGTGCTCGGCATACCGGCCTCGAAGGCGATCTTCACCTTGTCGCGCAGCCGCACCAGGTCGGCCTGCCGGGTTCGTTCGTCGCTGTAGGTATCGAGGCGCGCCGTGTCGACGCCGGCCAGGGCGAAGGCGCTGGTCAGCCGCAGGCTGAACTTGGCCTCGAGGCCGGTGCGCGGCGCCGGGATATTGCAGACCTTGTCGGCGCCGGCGTCGATCTTGAGCTGAATGCCGTCGACCTCGTCCGGCGTGAAGGCATGCCGGGACACCAGTTCGCGCGCGCACTCGATCGGCGCGTGGGTCAGATAGCAGGCGGCGTGATACTTGAACAGATTGTGCCGCAGGTGATAGCCGCCCGCCGGGTCGGCGAGCGCGGCATCGGGCGCGAAGTCGGGACTTTGCGTGGCGGCGAAGCCCTGCGCGCATTCCAGCACGTCGGGCCGCGCGGTGAAGCCCTTGGCGGCAAGCGTTGCCGCCAGCAGGCCGTTCTGCGCCGCCTTGCCGGCGTGCAGCGGCTTGCACATGGTGCCGAACATGGATTTGAGGCCGGCGGCCTGGGTGCCGGCGATGCCGAGCGCGACGGCGGTCGCCGCGGCGCCGAGGCCGAGCAGATGCGCGCAGGCGGCCGCGGCGCCGAAGCTGCCGACCGTCCCCGTGGAATGAAAGCCGCGCTCGTAGTGGCCCGGCGCCACCAGCCGGCCGATGCGGCACAATGTCTCGTACCCGGCGACGAAGGCGGCGACGACCTCGGCGCCGCCGGCGCCGCGCGCCTCCGCCAGGGCGAGCAGTCCCGGTACGATGGCCACGGTCGGATGGCCGGTCAAAGCCATGTTCACGTCATCGTAGTCGAGCGCGTGGCTCGCCGCGCCATTCACCAGCGCGGCCTGCTGCGTGGCGGTCCTGGCCGCATGGCCGATCAAGGTCGCCTGCGCTCTGCCGCCCTGCTCCAGCGCCTCCTCCAGCAGGATGCGCGACAGGTCCTCGCGGCTGCCGGCCAGGGTGACGGCGAACCAGTCGAGCAGGCATTGCCGTGCCAGCTCGCGCACGTCGGTCGGTATATCGTCATAGCGCAACGCGGCACTGCGTTCGGCCAGCGCTTGCGTCACGGGCACCGCGGCGGCGGCGCGGGCGGCTCGGGCGGTCATGGTCCTCCCCGGAGTTTTGCCAAACGTGGCACGACGGCGGGCGAACGTCCAGCCGCTCGGCGGCGACCGCATGGCACCCTTGCGTCTGATCAGGGCGCCTTTTCCTCGCGCCTCGATGTGCGGGCGAAACCGAACCGCGCCAGCGCGTATTGGAGCGGCAGGCCGTAGAGGCGCCCGACGCTGTGCCATTCGCCGTCGGTGCCGTCGCCGAGACCCATCCGCACGGATTCTTCCACCGTCGGCACGTAGAGCGTGCCGAACATGCGGTCCCAGATGGCGAGTTCGAAGCCGCGGTTGGTGCCCATGTGATGCGGCGCCAGGCTGTGATGCACCAGGTGATGCGCCGGACTGATCAGCCAGCGCCCGACAACCGGCCCGAAGCTGATCCAGACGTGCCAGTGGCGCAGATTGCCGATGAGGTTGAAGGCGGCGATGCCGACATGCAGGCCGAAAAAGCTATAGTAGCCGATGGTGCCGGCGCATAGATAGAAGAAGATGCCCGTGATCAGGCCGGTCGCCAGGTTCGGGCAGATCTGCATGACGAAAAGATCCACCGGGTGCACCCGGTAGCTGCTGATCGGCGTCAACACCTCGGCCGAGTGATGCGTCTTGTGGAATTCCCACAGCAGCGGGATCTCGTGCAGCAGATTGTGCGCGACGAAGCGCCCGAAGTCATAGGCGAGGAAGAAGGCGACCGTATAGGCGATCCGCGCCAGGGTCGGAGCGAGCATCGGGGCCAGCGCCGGGCCGAAGCCGCCGGCGAGAGCCGCATCGAGCATTCTGGCGATGAATGCACCCGACAGAACCAGCGGCGCGACGATCACCGGATAGAGCACGCCGTTCACGATATAGAAGGCGTAGTCCGCCTGCGCCGAACTATGCGCCCAGATGGCACCGCTCAGATAGCGCCGGCGGAACTCGCCGAGCGAGCGGAGGCCGTGCCCGTCGCGCCGGCAGAAGGCGATGGCGCCGATGCCGAGCGTCGACAGCAGGAACGGCCACCAGATCAGCGAATCATGCAGCAGGACCTCGGCGAAAGGCCCGATCAGACGCGCCACCAGGCGGGGCGCCAGGGCCAGCAAGGCATGCGGGAGGTCGCCATCCATGGCCCTAGGCTGGCGCCGCTTCGTTAAGGGTGCGTTTATGGAAGCCCGGATAGTATCGAATGCCATGCACCGCCGCGACTTCTGCCGACTGGCTCTGGGCGTGACGCTGGCCGCCCTGGCAGGTCCCGCGGCCGCGGCCGAGGCCGTGGCCGACAAGCTCTTCCTCGAAGACCTGACCTGGATGGAAATCCGCGACGCGGTCGCCGCCGGCAAGATCGTCGCCATCGTGCCGACGGGCGGCACCGAGCAGAACGGGCCGCACATGGCGCTCGGCAAGCACAACGTCATCGTGCGCCACAATGCCGCGGAGATCGCCAGGCGCCTCGGCAATGCCCTGGTGGCGCCGGTCCTGCCCTATGTGCCGGAAGGCGACTTCGACCCGCCGACCGGCCACATGCTCTTCCCCGGGACGCTCGGATTGAGCGATCACGCCTTCGAGGTGGCGCTGCGCGATATCGCCACCAGTCTCGCCCTGGCCGGCTTCCGCCTGATCTGCTTCCTCGGCGACCACGGCGAAAGCCAGGCCATTCAAAGCCGGGTGGCACGGACCCTGACGCGCGTCTGGCACCATCGCGGCATCCGTGTCGCCAGTCTCGACCGCTACTACTTCGCCAACGGCGAGGAAGCCTGGCTCAAGACCCAGGGCTTCGACGACGCCGCCATCGGTCACCATGCCAGCATCCCCGACACGGCGGAACTGCTGGCGCTGGCACCTGACGAGCTGCGTCCCGATCGCCTGGCGCCGAAGGACTGGCCGGCCCGTTCCGGCGCCGACGGCGATCCGGCCAAGGCGACCGCGGCCATGGGCCGGCATCTGCTCGATCTCAAGATCGCCGCCGGCGAAGCACAGGTGCGCGAGCTCCTCGCCGCCCTGCCGCCGCTGCCGAGATAGCCCGACTTCGCCTCAGGCCGAGGCGATGCGCGGTGCGATCTCCGACGGTGCGCCGACGCGGCCGACCAGGTCCTTGAGCGCCTGGTAGTCGTTGATATGCAGCGTCTTCGTGCGGCGCTCGACGACGCCCCGGCGGACCAGCTCGCCGATCGCGCTGGCCACCACCTCACGGCTGGTTTGCGCCCATTCGGCGAGATCCTGATGGCTCGGCAGTTCGCGGATGAGCCAGTGTCCGTCTTCCGGATTCTCCCGGCGCGCCAGGCGGATCAACTGGCCATAGACGCGCTGATCCGGGCTGCCGGTGGAGAGGTAGCTGACCTTTTCGTCAAGCGCGCGGATGACGCGGGCCCAGCGGCGCAGCAGTTCCAGCGCCACGTCGCCGCGCCGCACGATGAGGGCGAGGAAGTCGTCCTTCGGCAATTCCGCGACCAGGCAATCTTCCTCGGCCACCACGGTCGCCGCCCGGCCGAGGCTGTCGATGGCCGAAACCTCGCCGATGGTGTCGCCGGCGACGACGGCGGCGATGGCGATTTCCTCGTTGTCGGCGATGTTGTGCACGACGCGCGCCGCGCCCCCCACCATGAAGAAGATGCCGATATCGGCGCGGTGCGCTTCCAGTACCACCTCGCCGGCGGTGAAGCGGCGGAAATTGCAGCGCGATTCCAGGAGCCGCAATTCTTCCGGCGGCAAGGTGCGCAGCAGGCGGATGCTGTCGAGCGCCATGGCGGCCGGCGGGCGCGCGGGCTGCGCTACTTCGGGCATGTCGCCACACAGCAAGAAATCGCGCCGGACTGACAAGAAAAAGCCGTCAAAGTTCGCGCCTCCGCAAAAACGCCTGCGCAGCGCCGGCCGCGCCAGCCGCACGCCACGGGAGGGCTAGGATGCTACCGCGCTCATTAACATAATCTTGCATCGTCGCGGTTTTCTGCCGGCCGTCAGCGTATCAAAGTAAATCGAATTTTAAGCAATTTCGGATAAAATAAATAATCAGAGCCGAATATTGGAAATGACCGTCGCTTTATTTCTTCTTGACTGCCGTTCGACCTTATGATTTGATCTGTTCCTGAGATGATTGAGTGATTATTTAAGTAAAATTGCTTCGATCCCGGCAACCCACCTGGGCGCGTCGATCGAGGCAGAACCGGTCCGAACGGCGTGCGGCGGATCGGGCTTGTCGGCGGCAGGACAAGGCGCGGCCATCGGCCTCGATCTCCTGCCCGCTCCGGTGACGGCGGTCACCGACCGGCGCCCTCCCGATTAAGGGATCGGTAAGACCTTCCGGCGAATATCAAGTACTGGCTCGAACCAGGCCTTGAATCGGCGACCTGCGGTGCCATGGCAGGCGCGGCTTCGAGGAGCCGAGACGAACAATGCTCGGCGCCAACTACGGAGGGTCCAAATGTTGTGCATCTATGTTGCCGCCGCCAATCTGCGGCAGTCGGCGATCGATCGGCTCCGTGCCCTGTCGGGCAATATCTCAGGCGTGACTGCGATCGAATACGGCCTGATCGCCGGCGCCATCGCCGTGGCGATCATCACCACGGTCGTCGCGCTCGGCGGCGACATCAACAACCTGTT
>DATKQA010000036.1:0-2898 GCA_035523835.1 Candidatus Sulfotelmatobacter sp. | reverse complement strand
AGCGCTTCATGCTCGGCTGCATGCTGCTCGATGCCGGCTTCTTCCTGCTGCTCAAGCTCTTCGACAATGTCTATGCCTGGTTCCCGCTCCGCCTCGGCCTCGGCTGCATCGGTGCCAGCCTGTTCACCGCATCGGAAGCCTGGATCGGCGCCATGGCGGGCGATGCCAGCCGCGGCCGCGTCCTCGGTCTTTATGCGGCGATGCTGTCGGCCGGCTTCGGCGCCGGCGCCCTGCTCCTGCCGCTCACCGGCACCAGGGGCTGGACGCCGTTCCTGGTCAATGCCGCGATCAGCCTGCTGGCCATGCTGCCGCTGCTCAGGATCGGCGACCGGGCGCCGCGCTTCGGGACGGCGGCGGGCTTCGGCCTGATCGGCTTCGTCCGCCGGGCGCCGCTGATGGCCTTCAGCGTCGCCCTGTTCGGCCTGTACGAGAGCATCGCCATGAGCCTGATGCCGGTCTGGGGCGTGCGCGTCGGTCTGGCGCCGGCGCTGGCCGCCGCCACCCTATCGGCGATCTATTTCGGCTCCATCGCCTGGCAGGTGCCGATCGGCTGGCTTTCCGACCATGTCTCGCGCGCCGCCGTGCTGCGCCTGTGCGCCGCGGTGGCGGTGGCCGGCGCCGTCGCGCTGCCCTTCCTCGGTTCGGCGCCCTGGCCGCTGATGGCCATGCTGTTCGTCTGGGGCGGCATCACCACCGCGCTCTATCCCGTGGTGCTGTCCATGCTCGGCGACCGTTTTTCCGGCACCGAACTGGTCGCCGGCAATGCCGCCGTGATCATGCTCTACGGCATCGGCTCGCTGGTCGGGCCGGCGCTGGCCGGCGCCGCCATGGACATCTGGAACCCGCACGGCCTGACCGTGCTGATCGCGCTCGCCTTCGCCGCGCTGCTGGCCGCGGCGAGCCGTGCCAAGGCTTGACAGCGGCGCCGGGACGGCTATGGTCGCCGCCAAGATCTGCCCCTCGCGCGCGGGAGTTAGGCCATGGCCAAGCCGGCAACCCTGAAGATCAAGCTGGTGTCGAGCGCCGATACCGGGTTCTTCTACGTCACCTACAAGAATCCACGGACCAAGACCGAGAAGCTGGTCATGAAGAAGTACGATCCGATCGCGCGCAAGCACGTCGACTTCAAGGAAACCAAGATCAAGTAAGAATTGAATGCGTTGTTGCAACGCATTATCGGTTGAAGATTTTTCCCGCCCGGCGCTTGTGCCGGGCGCGGTGTTTTCGGGGCCTATTCGGCGACCGTGACGCGGTTGCGCCCCTCGCGCTTGGCGACATAGAGCGCATCGTCCGCCCGCTTGAGCAGGGCCTCGCCGCTCTCCTCGGCCCGCCAGGCGGCGACGCCGACCGAGCAGGTGATCGGCAGGGCGAGGTCGCCGCCCTTGACGATGAAGGCCTCCTCGGCGACGTGGCGGCAGAGCCGTTCCGCCACCTTGCGCGCCACGGCAAGCTCGGTCTCCGGCATGACCACGACGAATTCCTCGCCGCCGTAGCGGCACGCCAGGTCGATACCGCGCACGCTGCGGCTGACCCGGCCGCCGAATTCGCGCAGCACCTCGTCGCCGACGGCATGGCCGTGCGTGTCGTTGACCGCCTTGAAATGGTCGATGTCGAGCACCAGCAGCGACAGGCCGCGCACGCCCGGCCCGGCCCGCGCGATCAAGGTGTCGAGATGGCCGGTCATGTAGCGCCGATTGAACAGGCCGGTCAGCGCATCGGTCACCGCCATGGCCATGGAACGGTGGAAATTGGCGTGCAGCCGGTCCTGGTAGCGCTTGCGGCGGACCTGCGTCTTGACCCGGGCAAGCAGCTCGTTGCGGTCGACCGGGCGCAGCAGATAGTCGCTGACGCCGAGTTCGAGGCCCTTGGCCAGCCGCTTGCGGTCGGCCTCCTCGACCAGGATCAGGATCGGTATCTGGCGCGTCTCCTCCACGGCGCGGAGCTGCGAACAGAAGCGCAGGCCGTCGCTGCCGTTGAGGTTGAGGCTGGTGATGACCAGGTCGAAATCGCCGCTGCGGGCCAGAGTCATGGCCTCGCCCACCGCCGGCTCGACGGTGACCTGATAGGCACCATCGCAGGCGGCGACGATGCGGTCGGCGACCGCCTTCACGTCCTCCACCACCAGGATGCGGGCCGAGCGCACGTCCTGCTCGATCTCGCTGCCGACCGGATCGACCATGGCCAGGTTGTTCGAGGTCTGCTCGCGCAGCCGGAGCTCGTCCATCATCATTTTCAGGCGGACCAGCGAGCGCACGCGGGCGAACAGAGCGATGTCGTCGACCGGCTTGGTGAGGAAATCGTCGGCGCCGGCCTCCAGGCCGTGCACGCGGTCGGCCGATTCGCTGAGCGCGGTGACCATGACCACGGGAATGTGGGTGACCTTCGGGTCGGCCTTCAGCCGGCGGCAGACCTCGAAACCGTCCATCCCCGGCATCATCACGTCGAGCAGGATGAGGTCCGGATGATCCTTCTGCACGAGATCGAGCGCCTGGAAGCCGTCGTGCGCCACCATGACGTCGAAATACTCGGCCGAAAGCTTGGCTTCCAGCAGCTTGACGTTGGGCAGGATGTCGTCGACGACCAGAATGCGAGCGGACACGCGAACGCTCCCGTCAATCGAGGAAGCGGCGGACCGTCTCGATGAATTTGCCGACCGAAATGGGCTTGGCGATATAGGCCTCGCAGCCGCCCTCGCGCATCTTCTCCTCGTCGCCCTTCATGGCGAAGGCGGTGACGGCCACCACCGGGATGGTGCGCAGGTTCTCGTCCTCCTTGATCCACTTGGTGACCTCGAGGCCGGAGACTTCGGGAAGCTGGATGTCCATCAGGATCAGGTCCGGCCGGTGCTGGCGGGCCAGGGCGAGGGCCTCCATGCCGTCCTTGGTCTGCAGGGTGGCA
>DATKQA010000035.1:0-2329 GCA_035523835.1 Candidatus Sulfotelmatobacter sp. | reverse complement strand
TGATGACGGTGCCGTCGAAGCGCTCGGCCAGCGCCAAGGCCAGGCCGGATTTGCCGCTGGCGGTCGACCCAGCGACGACGACCACAGCTTGCCGGCTTTGCTTGCCCATCGCCGCCTGCCCGATTAGAACCGTGCCTCATGGAACATGTCCTCTGCCTGATTGGCAACCCGGCCGGAGCGTCGCTCGGCGAGACGGTGGTGCAACAAGCGCACGCAGCGCTGGCCGCGGCAGGAGCGGAAACCGCGAGCACGGCGGACTGGCTCGACCCCGGCATCGCCTGCGACCTCGGCTTCGATGGTCTGGCGCCGGCCACGGCAGTGGAAAGCGTGCGCCAGGCCCTGGCAGATGCACCTGTCGACATCGTCGCCTTGCCGACCAGGGGCCGGCGCAAGAAGCTGCTCGTCGCGGACATGGATTCCACCATCATCACCGTCGAATGCATCGACGAGCTCGCCGATTTCGTCGGGCTGAAGCGCGAGGTCGCCGCCATCACCGAACGCGCCATGCGGGGCGAGATCGATTTCAAGGCCGCCCTACGTGAACGAGCCGCCATGCTTGCCGGCATGGATGAAGCCGTCCTGCATCGCGTGTTCGAGGAACGCGTGCGGCTGACGCCCGGCGCCCGGCGCCTGGTCATGACCATGCGCGCCGACGGCGCCTATACGGTGCTGGTCTCCGGCGGTTTCAGCTTCTTCACCAGCCGCGTGCACCAGGCAGCCGGCTTTCATCGCGACCACGCCAACATCCTGGAAGTAGCCGGCGGCAAGCTGACGGGCCGGGTCGTCGAGCCGATCCTCGACGCCGGCGTCAAGCTCGCCACCCTGCGGGAAAGCGCGGCGCGCCGCAACCTGACCTTGCACGAGACCCTGGCGGTCGGCGATGGCGCCAACGATCTGCCGATGATCGAAGCCGCCGGCCTCGGCGTCGCCTATCGCGCCAAGCCGAAAGTGGCCGCCGGCGCCGCCGCGCGCATCGAGCACGGCGATCTCACGGCGCTGCTTTATCTGCAGGGTTATCGCCGGCGCGACTTCGCCGGCTGAATAGATTCAGCCGGCAAGCAGCCGGCCGTAACCGGCGATGGACGCGCCGACGCCGGCGAGGCGCAATGCCTGCCACATCGTCGCCGAGGCGGCCGACAGCGCCGGCTTGCCGAGGTCGCGCTCGAGGGCATCGAGGATACTGATGGTGGGCATGCCGAGGCCGCTCAGGAAGACCGCTTCCGCCTCAGGCGTATCGATGCGCCGGCCGAGGCGATAGGCGCGCGCCGGGGTCTCGTCGTAGATATTCCGCACGTTCTCGAGCCGGCCGTGGTTCACGACGGCAAAGCCGTGCTCTTCGAGAAGCGCCTTGCCTTTGAGCGTGATCTCCTCGGCATAGGGCGTGCCGAGCGCGACCCGCTCGACGCCGAGGAACTTGAGCGCCGCCACGACACCGGCAAAGGCGGTTTCCACGGGAACGCCGCATTGCCGGCAGAGCCGCCGCACGAGTTCGCCCTCGGCCTGGCGACCGAGCGTATAGCTGGTCGCTGTATGCGCCAGCATGATGACATCGGGCTTCGCCAGGGCGAGCAACGCCGCGGTCTCGCCGATATGGGCGATCTGGCTGCGGTTGCGCTCCTCCTGGCCGCTCAGCGATCCGGTCTCGCCCTGGGCGACCATGCGCGAGAAGTGCACCGACACGCCAGGGGGCGCCATGGCGCTCATTTCCGGCTCGACGGTCGGGTTGCCCGGCGGGATGAGAAAGCCGAGCCGCGCGCGCCAACCCGTCATTTGCTACGGCCCCCGACCGGACGTGCCGCCGCGCTCAGCTCTTGAAGGGCAGAGCGATGAAGCGGATGTCGCCGGAGTGCAGCATCAGGAACAGAGCCGACTTGCGCTTCTCCTTCTCGAGTTCGCCCACCTTGCTGATCACTTGATCCGGATTTTCCACTTCGGTCTGCGCCACCTCGACGATGACGTCGCCGGCGCGGATGTCCTTGGAGGCAGCGATGCCGTCCTGGGTCACGTCGGTGACCACCACGCCCTTGACATCGGGTTTGAGCTCGAACTTCTCGCGCAGCTCCGGCGTGATGGCGCTCAAGGTCATGCCGAACTGCTCCACCGACTTGGTCGGTCCGCTGCTGCTCTTCGGCTTCGGCGCCTCCGCCTTGGCGACCGTCTCCTCCTTGAGCTCGCCGATGGTCACCGCGGTCTTCTCGGTCTTGCCCTTGCGCCAGTACTCGACGGTTACTTCCTTGCCGATCGGTGTTTCCGCCACGGTGCGCACCAGGGTGCGGGTGTCCGCCATCGGCTTGCCGTCGAAGGAAAGAATGACGTCGCCGGGCTGCAG
>DATKQA010000034.1:0-2920 GCA_035523835.1 Candidatus Sulfotelmatobacter sp. | reverse complement strand
CAGAATGGCTGTCCGGCATCTTCCTCTGGGGCCCGGTGCTGATCACACGCTACCGCTTCACGGTCTTCCTCGTCACAGTGCTGCTGCTCGTCGGCCTATGGGCCTTCATGCAGTTCACCCCCTATGGCCGCATCCTGCGTGCCGGCTCGCGTGACCCCGAGATGGTGGGTCTGCTCGGCATCCGCCTCCCGCGGGTGCTCACCGCGGTATTTGGTCTCGGCTGCTGCCTTGCCGGGATCGCCGGCGTGCTGGCCGCGCCACTGTGGACCGTTTATCCGGCGATGCAGGAAGGCGCGATCATGCCGGCCTTCGTGGTGGTGACGATCGGCGGGCTCGGCTCGTTCGCCGGCGCGGTGATCGCCGGTTTGCTTGTCGGGGTGGTTACAACCATGACCATCCAGTTCGAGCCCGAGGCCGCCAACGCCGTGATGTATATCTTCATGGCGATGGTGCTGCTGCTGCGTCCGCGCGGGCTGCTCGGTGAGCGCTGGGAGCGCTTCGAATGAGCGCGACCGGCGTGCCGCTCGACCGCCCTGCCCTGGCGAACCATCCGATCGTCTGGGTCGCCGCGGTGCTGGCGGCTCTGACCGCGCTCTGGGCCGCGCTCGGCGCGCCGGAGAGCCTGATCACCGAGATCGCCATCTACACGCTGTACGGCGCCGGCGTGAATCTGCTGGTCGGCTACACCGGCCTGGTGCCCTTCGGCGCATCGGTGTTCTTCGGCTGCGCGACCTACGCTGCCGCCATCTCGATGAAGACGTTCCTCGACAACGAGATCGAGGCATTCGTCTTCAGCATCGCCTTCTGCATCATATTGGCGACGGTGATCGGCTTCATCATCCTCCGCCGGCGCGGCCTCTATTTCTCCCTGCTGACGCTTGCCTTCTCGCAGATCGCCTTCGAGATCGCGTACAAATGGACGGCTCTCACCGGCGGCGAGAACGGCCTGCAGGGCGTGCCCCGCCCGATGCTCGCCGATCCCGGCGTGTTCCACGGCTTCGCCCTGGTCACCGTCGTGCTCGGCATGTGGTTGCTGTGGCGGATCGCGCACGCACCGTTCGGGCGAACCCTGCAGGCGCTGCGCGACAATGAGCAGCGAGTGCTGGCGCTCGGCTATCACCCGTTTCGCCTGAAGTTGACCGCCTTCGTGGTGATGGCCGCCGTGCTCGGCTACGCCGGTGCGTTGCTCGCCTTCATGCTGCGCGGCGCCTATGCCGACAATCTCGGCTGGCAGCACGCCGGCGATGCGCTGCTGATGACGGTGCTGGGCGGCGTGCACCAGTTCCTCGGTCCGCTGTGGGGCGCGATCGCCTTCGTGCTGTTGCAGGACAAGCTCTCGACCCTGACCGAGAACTGGTGGCTGCTGTTCGCGCCCATCATCCTGGTGTTCGCGCTCGCCTCCCCCGAGGGCATCCAGGGCCTCGCCCAGCGCCTGCTCGGCCGCCGCCACTGGACGCTGACGCGGCGCGGCATCCCTCCCCGTCCCACCGCCATCACACCGTGGCTGAGCACGACCGAGCGCGCAGCGCTCGACCCGGCGCAGCCGATCCTGACCGTGCGCGGTCTTAACAAGCGCTTCGGCTCATTGGTCACCGCGCAGGACGTGAACCTGGAAGTGCACCCCTGTCGCTTGCACAGCGTCATCGGCCCGAACGGCGCCGGCAAGACCACGTTCTTCAACATGCTGACCGGCCTGCTGGCGGCGGACGGAGGCGAGATTCATTTCGCCGCCAATGACATCGCGCGGATGCCCGTGCATCGGCGCGTCCGCCTGGGACTGGGTCGTTCGTTCCAGATCCTGAGTGTGTTCCGCACGCTCACGGCGTTCGAGAACGTGCGCATCGCAGTGCAGGCACACAGCCGTTACGCCGGCAACCTCTGGCGCGACGCCTACCGGCTGGATGAGGTGAACGGGCGCACATGGTCACTGCTGGATGCTGTCGGCCTCGCCGACCGCGCGGCTGAGCAATGCGAGAACCTCGCGCACGGCGAGCAGCGCTTGCTGGAGATCGCGATCACCCTGGCGACTGAAGCGACCCTCCTCTTGCTCGACGAACCGCTGGCCGGACTCGCCGAAGCCGACCGCGAAGTGGTGGGCCGGCTGATCCGCTCGCTGGCCGACACCCACGCCGTGCTGCTGATCGAACACGATATCGACCGCGTGCTGGCGCTGTCGGACCGCATCACCGTGCTGCATCAAGGCCGACTGATCGCCGACGGCAAGCCGGCCGAGGTGGCAAAGAACTCCGATGTCATCGCCGCCTATCTCGGCGCCGCGCGGGAGGCGGAGAGGCCGGCGACGATCGCCGCCGCCCAGGCAGTGCAGCATCACATCTTGCCCACGCCACTGCTGCAGCTCGACAAGGTACGCGCCGGCTATGCCGGCAGCCGCGTGCTGAACGACCTCGACCTTATCATACACGCCGGCGAAGCAGTGGCGTTGCTCGGCCGCAACGGCGTCGGCAAGACCACCACCTTGCGGGCGATCACCGGCACGGTGGGCAAAACCGCCGGGCACATCATGTTCGACGGCAAGGACATCACCAATGCACGGCATTACGAGATCAACCGCGCCGGAATCTCGCTGGTGCCGGAGGGCCGTCGGCTGTTCCCCAACCTGACTTTGCTCGAGAACCTGCAACTCGCCGCCCGGCCCGGCGGCGCGTCGCTCGACGATATTTACGAGTTGTTCCCCCGCCTTCGCTTGCTGCTTCGCTCTCGCGCCGAGAACCTTTCCGGCGGCGAGCGCCAGATGGTGGCAATCGCCCGCGCCCTGATGGTGCCGAGCCGTCTCGTGCTGCTCGACGAGCCGTTCGAGGGACTGGCGCCGGCCATCGTGCACGAAGTGATGGAGGCACTCGTCCGGCTGCGCGGGCGGGTCAGCATGCTGATTGTCGAGCACCATGCGGAATCGGTGCTG
>DATKQA010000033.1:0-9641 GCA_035523835.1 Candidatus Sulfotelmatobacter sp. | reverse complement strand
GGATGTCGGCACGTGTGCGGCCGAGGAAGGGTTTGCGGCCGGTGATGACCTGCGCGCCCCAGGGCGTATGCTGCATGGTCTTGCGCCCGCCGACCGGGTAGGGGCCGGGCTGGTTGCTATAGACGCGTTCGGCGCTGCCGTCGCCGCGATAGACCGCCATGGTGAAGAGCTTGTGGCCTACGGCGGCGCCGAGCGTCTCCTCCAGCGACCGAAACAGCACTGCCGGCTGGTTCGGCGCGGCCATGGCGGCAACCGATTCATTCAGAGCGGCGAGGGTGGCTTGCGGCGACAGGCGGCTCATGGCACGGGCTCCTTTGGTGATTTGGGCAATGGTTCCGGCAGCAGTCCGGCCGGGCGGTAGCGCATGATCAGCAGCAGCGCGACGCCGATCAGGATTTCCCGGAAGGCACCGAGCTGCGCGCCGGTGAAGCCGGGCATGAGCGGCGTCAGGAACCGCGTCGCCTCTTGCACGGCGATGACCAGGAAGGCGCCGATCACGACGCCGAAGTTATTGCCGATGCCGCCCGCGGTCACGGCGAGAAAAATATAGAGCGTGACCAGGGCCTGGAAAATCTCCGGCGCGATATAGGAGGTGTAGTGGCCGTAGAGTGCACCGGCGAGGCCGGCGAGTGCGGCGCCGAACGCGAAACTCTGCACCTTGAAACGGGCCACCCACTTGCCGGCCACCGCCGCGGCCACGTCGTCGTCGCGAATGGCGCGGAGCACGCGGCCGTAAGGCGATCGGCGCAGACGCTCGCAAAAGAACAGCGCGACCGCCAGGATTGACAGGATCAGCAACAGGTAGAGCAGGTTGAACGTGGCCGGATCGACCCGCCCGCGCCACGGTCCGGCGATGCCGGAAATGCCATCGGTGCCGTTGGTCAGCCAGACTTCGTTGCTGGCGATCAGGCGGATCACTTCGGCGAAGCCCAAAGTGACGATGGCGAGATAGTCGCCGCGCAGCCTGAGCGTGACCAGTGTCAGCAGTGCGCCGGCGAGGCCGGCGGCGACGAAGCCGAGCAGTATGCCGGCGGCGATCGGCAGGCCAAAGGTTTTGGTGGCGAGTGCGGAGGCGTAGGCGCCGACCGCGTAGAAGCCGGCAAGGCCGAGATTGACCATGCCGGCGAAGCCCCAGGCGATATTGAGCCCGAGCGCCAGCAGCGCATAGATGCTGCCGAACACGGCCATGGCGATGAGATAGCTTTCCACCGCGCCGCCTTCAGTAGGCCCGCTGGCCGAAGATGCCGCGCGGGCGGACGGTCAGCACCAGCAGGATGGCAAGGAAGCCGACCGCCGTCCGATAGGTCGGCGGCAGCGCCAGCAGCGACAGTTCCTCGCCGATGCCGACCGCCAGCGCGCCCACGACGGCGCCGGGAATGCTGCCGAGGCCGCCGACCACGGCCGCGGCGAAGATCGGCAGAATGGCGCGAAAGCCGGTCAGAGGATCGATGCTGGTGTCGAGGCCGAGCAGCATGCCGCCGGCGCCGGCCAGCCCCATGCCGATGAAGGTGGCAAGTCGCGATATGGCGGCGGCATTGATACCCTTGACGTCGGCAAGGGTCGGATTGTCGGCCACCGCGCGCATCGCCTTGCCGGTTCGCGTCAAGGCCAGGAACAGGAACAGCAGCGCGACGCAGAGTACGGCGAGGCCAAGGTTTTCCAACTGCTGCGGGCCGATGCGGATGCCGTCGATCCGCCAGTCGCGGAAGATCGCCGTGCGATAGCCGCGCTGGGCGTTGCCGAAGCCGAAGCGGACCACGTTCTCCAAGATCACCGTCAGCACGATCGAGGCGATCGCCGTGGGGAGCGCGCCATGCGGGCGCATCGGCTTCAAGGCGATCTCGTCGCTGGCGACGCCGATCAGGCCGGCGACGAAGGCGGCAAAGGGCAGCGCCGCCGCCGCCGGCCAGCCGAAGCCGGTATTGGCGACATAGCCGGCGAAGGCGCCGATGGTGGCAAGCGAGGCCACGGCGAAGTTCGGAAAGCGCAGCACGGCGTAGATTGTGGTCAGGCCGATCGCCGGCACCGCCAGGAGGCTGCCGGCGACGACGCCGTTGACCAGGAGCTGCAGGACGACGGCGAGCAACGCGGCGCTGCTCGTTCAGGCGATCTTGACCAGTTCCAGCTTCCCGTCCTTGACCCGGTCGTAGCGGAATTTGCTGCTGACGATGTCGCCGATGGCGTTGAACTGGCACGATCCGCTGGCGCCGCTATAGTCGATCGGCTTGCCGGCGGCGATCAGCCTGATGGCGTCGACGGCATTGTCGACGCCGGTCCCGCCGGCCTGCTTGGATTCACGCACATGGTCGCGGATGGCGGTGCCGGTGGCCGTGCCGGCGAGCGCGACGCCCATCAGCATCAGGTTCACCTGGTCATAGGCCTGTGCCGTATAGGGATCGATATCCTGTTTGCCGAGCAGCTTCTGCACGCGCCGGAACGGCGCGCTGCCGACGGCCGGCGACGGCTGGAAGACATAGATGCCCTCGGTCGTCTCGTGCGGCAGTGCCGCCAGCACCTTGGCGGTGAGCGCGTAGGACGGCGTGATCATGCGGCCCTGATAGCCAGCGCGGTAGAGATCGGGCAGCAGCACCTGGGTGTCCGGCTGGTAGCCGGCCAGCACCAGAAAATCCGGGTTGGCGCGGAGAAGCTGGTCCACTTCCGAGCGATAGCTGGTCTTGTCCGCCTCGTAGACCACCTGGGTGAAGGTCTTGCCGGCCGCCTTGGTCGCCGCCTCGAAGAGCTTGCGCGCGGATTCGATATAGGGCGTCTGCGGTCCGATGTAGCCGATGTGCTTGGCACCCTCGGCCAGCATGAACTGCGCCATGGTGCTGAATTGCAGGTTGGAATTCGGCTGCGTGCGCAGGATATAGCCCTGATGCGGCGCCAAGGTGATGCTGTCGGCGCCGGAACAGGTGGTCAGCATGGTCTTGCTTTCCCAGCACAGCGGCGATACCGCGGTCGTCGCCGCCGACACCCAGGTGCCCATGATGGCGATGACCCGGTCGACATCGATCAGCTTCTTCGCTGCGCGCACGGCCGGCTCGGGGCTGCTCTGCTCGTCCTCGCTGATCAGTTCGACCGGGCGGCCGATCACGCCGCCGGCGCCGTTGACTTCCTTCACCACGGCGGCCATGACATCGCGCATCGACGGACCATAGGGGCCGCCGGCGCCGGTCAGCGGCGTCAGGCTGCCGAACTTGATCGGCGCCGCGTCGGCGCGAAGCAACCCCGGCGCGGCGGCGACGGCCGCGAGCCCCGCGGCGCCTTGCATGATCCTACGGCGTGAAATCCTGCGCATGGTCCCCCCTGCTCCTACGCCCGTCGCCGAGAAAGATGCGGCGTACCTCGGGATCGGCGGCGATGGTGGCCGCCGGTCCGATGCGGCTGTTGCCGCCGTTCACCAGTATGTAGGCTTGGTCGGCGATTGCCAACGCTTCGACCGCGTTCTGCTCGACGATGGCGACGGCGATGCCGTCGCGGCCGATGCCGCGGACGGTGTCGAACAGGCGCTCGGCGGCGAGCGGCGAGAGGCCGGCCGAGGGCTCGTCCAGCAGCAGCAGTTTCGGCGCCACCATGAGCGCCATGGCCATGGCCAGGATTTGCCGCTGGCCGCCCGACAGCCCGCGTGCCGTCTCGCGCCGCTTGGCGGCGAGTTCGGGAAAGCGCTCGAACATCGCGGCGATGCGCTCTCGGGTCCGGCCGGGATCGATATAGCCGCCGATTTCCAGGTTTTCGCGCACGCTGAGCGAAGGAAACACGTTCTGCTCCTGCGGCACGAAGGCGATGCCGAGCGCCGCGATGCGGCGCGGCGCCAGGCCGCCGATGTCCTGGCCGTCGAAGCGGATGCGGCCGGCCGAAGGCTTCAAGATGCCGGCGATGGTTTTCAGCAGGGTCGATTTGCCGGCGCCGTTCGGGCCGATGATGCAGGCGACCTCGCCCGCGGCCACCGCGAAATCGACGCCCTTGAGCACCATGTCGGCGTGCGAATAGCCGGCGACGATGCCCTCGGCGGTCAGGAGGCCCATCGCCGCCGGCCCATATAGGCTTCCTGCACCCGGCTGTCGGCAGCGATCTCGGCGAAGCGGCCGGCAGTCAGGCGCCGTCCCTCGCTCATCACCACCACCGGGTCGCAGAGCCTGGCGATCAGGTTCAGGTCATGCTCGATGATGAGGAATGTCAGGCCGCCGGCGCGCAGCCGGGCGATATGCTCGGCCAGTTCGTCGGCGAGGGCGGGATTGACCCCGGCCACCGGTTCGTCCAGCAGCACCAGCCGCGGCTCGGCCATAAGGGCGCGGCCGATCTCCAGAAGCTTCTTCTGCCCGCCGGAAATCGCCCCGCACGGCCGGTCCAGCACCGCCGTCAGGCGCAAGGTCTCGGCGACGGCGCCCGCCGTGTCGCGAAGCGCCTGCTCGCGCCGCCTTGCCGCGTGCGCGCGGGCGAGCGCCGCCCACAGGCTCTCGCCCGGTTGCCGCGGCCCGTGCAACAGGAGCGCCTCGAAGACGGTCAGCTTGGGAAAGCCGCGCGCGATCTGGAAGGTGCGGGCCAGGCCGCGCCCGGTGATGCGGTCGGGCCGCCAGCCGGTAATATCTTCCCCGTCCAGCCGCACGCGCCCCGACTGCGGCGGCACCAGGCCGGAAATCACGTTGAACAAGGTGGTCTTGCCGGCGCCGTTCGGCCCGATCAACCCGGTGATGCTGCCGGCCTCGACGGTCAGGTCGGTGCCGGCAAGCGCGGCGACGCCATAGAAGCTGCGCCGAATCTGTTCGACTTCGAGCAAGGCCACGTTCTGCTTATACCCCGCTCGGCGCGCTGCGCCCAGCCGCCGCGCGGCCGACAAGGCGCGTGCACAGCCGCCCGTTCGCGGCTAACGTCAGGAGGTTTCGCGCGGCAGCCGGCAGGTGCGTTCGATGGCTCTCACCCATTTCGTCAATGCCAAGCTGTTCGACGGCATCACGCCCGAGCTGCAGGAAGGCGCCGAGGTCCTGGTCGAAGGCGAGCGGATCAAGGAGGTCTCGGGCAAGCCGATCCGCGCCGCCGGCGCCCGGCGCATCGACGTCGGCGGAAGGACCTTGATGCCCGGTCTGATCGATGCGCATTTTCACGCCGTCGCCGCCGATTCCAACATCGCCAAGCTCGAGACCATGCCGCGGTCGCTGATCGCGCAATATTCCCGCCGCTTCCTCGAGGCGGCCCTGCAGCGCGGCTTCACCAGCGTGCGCGACGCCGGCGGCGCCGACTATGGCCTGGCACAGGCGGTGAATATCGGCTTCATCGACGGCCCGCGGCTGTTCTATTGCGGCAAGGCGCTGACGCAAACCGGCGGGCACGGGGATGCCCGCTCCTACGAGCAGCCGCTGCCCTGCTCCTGCTGCCAGGGCAGCGCCGCGATCAGCCAGGTTGCCGACGGCGTCGACGAGGTGCGCCGCGCCGCGCGCGACGAACTGCGCAAGGGCGCCTCGCAGATCAAGATCATGGCTTCCGGCGGGGTCGCCTCGCCAAGCGATCCGATCTGGAACCTACAATATTCCGAGGAGGAAATCCGCGCCGTGGTGTGGGAGGCGCATTCCTGGCGCGCCTATGTCATGGCGCATGCCTATACCCCGGAGGCGATCCGCCGCTGCGTCAGCTACGGCGTGCGCTCGATCGAGCATGCCAATCTGATCGACGCGGAAACCGCCCGTTTCGTCGCCGAGAAGGGCGCCTTCGTCGTGCCCACCCTGGTCACCTACGACGCCCTCGACAAGTTCGGCCGCCAGCAGGGTTTCCCCGAGGTCAGCATGCAAAAGCTCGAGGTGGTGCGCGCCGCCGGCCTGAAGTCGCTCGACCACCTCAAGGCCGCCGGGGTGAGGATGGGCTTCGGCACCGACCTCCTGGCCGAGATGCACGAGCACCAGTCGCGCGAATTTTCCATCCGCGCCGAGGCGCTGCCGCCGGTCGAGATCCTGCTCTCGGCAACCTCGGTCAATGCCGAGCTGCTGCAGAGGAAGGGCGAGCTCGGCGTGATCGCCGCCGGCGCGCTGGCCGACCTGATCGTCGTCGACGGCAACCCGCTGCAGAAGATCGCGCTGCTGGAGGACCAGGGCCGGCATTTGCCCGTCATCGTCAAAGGCGGCAAAATCTACAAGAACACGCTCAAATAGGCCGGGTATCGGCAATTCGGGGGAAAACGGGGAGGGCGCGGCATTCGTGGTGAGCATGCGGAGGTGAAGCATGCTTTGGCAATGGTTCAAGCGTCTCGCGGCGGGACTTGTCGTGCTCGCTGCGGCCATCCTGCCGTCGACGGTGGTATGGCCGGCGGCCTCGGCCTTGCCGAAGGGCCAATCGCTCGTCGGCGAACTGCTGATCGCGGCGCCCGACATGGGCGATCCGCGCTTCGAACACACCGTCATCCTGGTTGTGCAGCACGACGCCAGCGGCGCTTTCGGCATCGTCATCAACCATCCCGTGGGCGAACGGCCGCTGACGGAACTGCTCGATGCGATCGGCGAGAAGGACAAGGGCGCGAAAGGTGACATCCTCGTCTGCATCGGCGGGCCGGTGCAGCCGCGGGTCGGCTTCGTCGTGCACAGCACCGACTATCACCTCAAGGGCACCATCGCCATCGACGGCCACATCGCCATGACCACTGACCCGAAGATCCTGCATGACATCGGCCACAAACACGGCCCGAAGAACAGCTTCTTCGCCTTCGGCTATGCCGGCTGGGGGCCGGGCCAGCTCGAGGATGAACTGTCGCGCCACGTCTGGTACACCATGATCGAGGATTCGAAGCTGGTCTTCGATACCGATCAGGACGAAATCTGGACCACCGCCATGAACAGGCGCATGCGCGATCTCTAGGCTGCGGCGTCAATGCACCGTCGGATCGGCGGCGCTGTAGCGGCGGCGAAAGGCGGCGCCCGCGAGTGCCGTGAGCAGCAGGGTGACGGCGATGAGCACGAAGGCCAGCGCCGCACCGAAGGGCCAGTTCGAGGCGGTGGCAATCTCGTCGGCCAGCACCGGCGCCATCATGTGAAAGCTTGGCCCGCCCAGGAGGACCGGCGTCGCATAGGCATTCATGCACAGGATGAAGACGAGCGCGGTGCCGGCACCGACGCCGGGCAGCGCCAGCGGGAGCGTGATCCGCCAGAAGGCGCGCGCGCCGCCCGCGCCGAGGTTGAGCGCCGCCTCCTCGAGCGCGGGGTCGATGCCTTCCAGCACGCTCTGCAAGGTCAGGATCATATAGGGCAGCACCACGGTGATGATGCCGACCATGACGGAAAAGCCGGTGTAGAGCAGCGTCACGGGATGGTCGACGACGCCGAGCCACAGCAGCAGGCTGTTGACCACGCCCTTGGTGCCGAGCACGACGATCCAGCCGGCGGCCCGCACCACGTTGCCGACCAGCAGGGGCAGGACTACCAGGATCAGCAAGAGGCTCTTGTGGCGGCTTTGCGTCCGCGCCAGGAAGGTGGCGACGGGGAAGGCGCCGACCAGGCTGATCGCCGTGCAGCCGAGCGCCACTTCCACGGTCGTCGCCAGCACCCCGCGATAGTAGGGATCGGTGACGAACTTGAGATAGTTCTCGCCGGTCAGCGCCTCGACCATGAACTTGCCGGGCACGAAGGCATTGAAACTGTAGCGCAACATCAGCAGCATCGGCAGGCCGAGCGCGGCGACCACGACGAGGGTCGCCGGCGCGAGCAGGCTTGCCGCGCGCAAAGGCAGGGCCAGCCGCGACAATGCCGCCGGCTGGCCTGCGATGCTCACGGAAGTCCGGCCGGCTTCAGGCCTTGAACTCCTTGTTCCACCATTCCAGCCAGGCGTTGTTGTTCTTGGCGATATAGCCGAGATCTGGAATGAAGAAATTCGCCTGCTCCTCCGGCGTGAAGTCGAGAAGCTTCTTCAGGTCCGGTGGCAGGACGGCGTTCGTCACCGTGGGCACATAGCCCATCTTGTCGGCGAAGCCGACCTGCGCCTTCGGATCGAGCATGGCGTTGAGGTAGAGCGGCGCGCAGTCCTTGTCCGGCGCGTTGTTCGGGATGGCCATCTCGAAGACGATCGGCGTCGCGCCTTCCCTGGGCACCGCCGAATCGACGGGAATGCCGGCCTTTTTCCATTGCACCGCGCGCGCCCGCCACATGATGGTGATCCACACCTCCTCGCTTTTCAGCGCCGCGGCCAGGGCCTCGTTCGAGGGATAGATCTTCACCCCCATCTTCTTCAGCTCCATCAGCTTGGCCTTGCCCGGCTCGTAGTTGTGCGCATTGCCGCCGCTGATCAGTGCCGCCGATTCGATGAACTGGAAATAGAGCAGGTCGACCAGCCCGACCTTGCCCTTGTACCGCGGCTCCCAAAGGTCGGCATAGGATGCCGGTGGCGACTTGATCTTGTCGGCGTTGTAGACGATCACCTTGCCGCTGTAGATGTGCGGCGCCGAATAGCTCTTCTGCAGCTTGGGCAGCACGTTGGCCATGTTCGGCACCAGCTTGGCATCGAGCGGCATGAACACGCCGGCCTGATTGATCTCGTACATGTCGGCATCGCCGAGGCAGGCCACGTCCATCGAACCGCGGCGGGCGCCCTTTTCGGCGAGAAGCTTGGTCTTGCGCGGATTCTGGCCGGCGATGTCGTCGACGACATCGATGTTTTTCGGCGTCAGCAGCGGCTTGACCACGTTTTCGTCGAGAAGCTGCGAATAGTCGCCGCCCCAGGTGCCGACGACGATGTGCTCGCAGGCGGCCCTGGCCGCCGACGGGAGCATGCCCGATGTCGCGGCCGCTGCCGCAAACCCGGCGGTGCCGGCCAGCAACATTCTTCGTGTCAACATGGATTTGACGATGCTCTCAGCCATGACTCGCTCCCTTCTGGTTTTATCTTTCATCGATCTTGCCGGGTTCGACCAGCGGCAGGCAAGCAGCCAGGTCCCAGCCGATCGTGACATCACCGCCGCGCCCGTCGCCGGGCCCCGGCGCGCGGTGGTTCTGCTCGTGCAGCAGCAGGCGGTCGCCGGCGGGGAGGCGGACCTTGTATTCGGTGACGGCGCCGAGGTAGGTGACGGTTTCGACCGTGCCGGCATAGCGGTTGGACATCGATTCCGCGGCCGCGCCGAGCCGGACTTTCTCCGGTCGCAGCGCCAGAAGGCAGGTCGACGCCGCCGGCGCCGCGGCCAGGCGGATGCGCGTGCCATGCTCGGTGGCGAATTCCCGCTCGCCGACCATCCGGCCTTGGAGGAAGTTGGATTTGCCGACGAAATCGGCAACGAAGTAGTTTGCCGGCCGCTCGTAGAGGTCGGCCGGCGTGCCGACCTGCTGCACCGTGCCGCGATCCATCACCGCCAGCCGGTCGGCCAGGACCAGCGCCTCCTCCTGGTCGTGGGTGACGAAGATGGTGGTCAGGCCCAGGCGCTTCTGCAGCGCGCGGATCTCCAGCCGCACCTCGTGGCGGAGCTTCGCATCCAGGTTCGACAAGGGTTCGTCGAGCAGCAGCACGTCCGGCTTGATGACCAGGGCGCGCGCCAGCGCGACGCGCTGTTGCTGCCCGCCGGACAGCTCCCGCGGCAGGCGGGCCGCGAAGCCGTCGAGCCGCACCTGGCGCAGGGCGTCGCCGACGCGCGCCTCGATATCGCTGCGGCCGAGCTTCCGCATCTCCAGGCCGAAGGC
>DATKQA010000032.1:0-2142 GCA_035523835.1 Candidatus Sulfotelmatobacter sp. | reverse complement strand
CCTTCGCGCTCGCGCCGCAGCGAGCCAAGCAGGCTCGGCGCTGCCTCGTGGCCGAAGAATTTCTCGCCATTCGGCACCCGCGCGATATTGACGCCGTCGCGATCCAACACGGAGGCAACCCAGCTTGCCGGCAGATGCTGGCCGCGGAGTATCTCGTCGAAGATCTCGAGCCTGGGATGCATCGAGAGATCATAGATCACCCGCCCGTCGGCGGACTTGACCGGCACGTCGATGGCCACCAGCGGCACCGATGTCGCCGTGTTGCGGTAGAGATTCGACACTGCGGGCCGGCCCGTGGCGAAGACCTGGCGAAGCGAGGCCAGATTTTCCCGCAGCGGCGCCGGCGCACCGGCCGCGAGCGCGGTATTGACGATCTCGCGCCCGTCCACGGTCACCAGTTCGATGGTGGCGCCCGGAAACATCGTTTGAACGATCTGCTCGGCGCGGCGGCGGAACTCGTCGAGCTTGCCCTCCTGCAGCGAGACCGCCGTCGCCAGGGTCTCCAGGGCGACGACGCGCGCTTGCAATTCCTTGTCCACCAGCAGCGCCATGCTGCGGGCCAGCGCGATCGTCTGCGGGCCGGTGGCGGCGATATCCTTTTGATAGTGAACGAACTGGTAGCCCAGGCTGAACAGCAGCAGGGGCAGGACACCGACCGCGACCAGCAGCAGCAAGCGCCAGCGCAGCGACAGGCTGCGTCGCGCCTTCGTCTCGCCGCCCGATGCGGCAGCTTCATCTATCGGCGCCGACGACACCATCACCCGAGCACGGACTGCTCCATTCGCACGCCCGTCTCCCAACCCTCGAGTCGTATTCCGAATCCTACACGTTCTAGGAGAATAATGAAAGAATTTTTATTGAAATTATAAATGTTTCGCGCGATGTAGGAAAAAATTGCAAAACTGCCTTGCACAATTTCAATCAGGTAACAGCAGCCTAGCACCAAAACGGGACAAAGAATATCGACCCGTGGGCCTGCGACCGGCGGTGCTATTGTTGCGGCGTGTCTCGCCGGGAGAGCATCGTGAGCGCGGCGCACGAACCCGCCACCGTCGTCGGCGATGTCGCCTCGCCCTGTGCGCGCAACTGGCCGCGCACGGCCACGCTCGATGCCGCCGCCGACAAGATGCTGCGCACCCCGCCGGCCAAACAGCCTGCCGCCTGACGGGATGATTGCATCGCCACAGGGCGGCATGCCCTCGCCTTCCGGCAAGGTCGAGCGCCCGGAGCGCCTGCCCTGGAGCGCCGCCCTGGCGCTGCCGCTGATCGGTGCCACCGTCTATGCGCTGATCCGCTATCCGCTGCCGTCGGCGCCGCTGGCCGCGGCGCTTGCCGGCTACGCCATCCTCCTCTGGTTCCGTCCCGCGGCCTGGCTGGTCGTCCTCCCCGTGCTCATTCCGACGGCCGATCTCACGCCATGGACCGGCTGGATCTACGTGCAGGAGTCCGATCTTTTCGTCGCCGTCACCCTGGCGCTCCTGCTGCTGCGCCGGCCGCCGACGCGGGCCGACTGGGCCATCGGCCGCGGCGCCGCCGGCGTGCTGGCGTTCGTGGTCGCGACCTACCTGGTCAGTCTCGCGCTCGGCTTTCATCATCTGGCCGACGTTCCCGACGTTTCCGATAATCCCTATCTCGACACCCACAACGCGCTCCGCCTGGCCAAGGGGCCGGCGATCGCGCTGGCGCTGCTGCCATTTCTCGGCCGCGCCTTTCGCCGGCGCAACGACGCCTTCGCGCTCTTGAGCTGGGGCATGATCCTTGGCCTGTTGCTGGTGTCTGCCGCCGCCCTGCTGGAGCGCTTTGTCTTCGTCGATATCTTCGATCTCGGCGTGCGCTATCGCGTCGTTGCCACCTTCTCCGGCATGCGTCTCGGCGGTGGGCAGATCGGCGCCTATCTCGCCATGACCTTGCCGTTCCTCGCCGCCGGCCTCGATCCCCGCCGGCATCCCCGGCGCAGCGCGGCGGCGCTGGTGGCGGCGTTGTTCGGCGGCTTCACCCTGATCATCACCTTCTCGCGTACCGACGCCGTGGCCGCCGCCGCTGCCATCTGCGTGCTGGCTGTCGGTTATGCCGTGGCGGCGACGGCGCGGCAACCGCGCCCGGCGCTGCAGCGCCTGATCATCATCGGCAGCGGCGGCGCCA
>DATKQA010000031.1:0-2531 GCA_035523835.1 Candidatus Sulfotelmatobacter sp. | reverse complement strand
AAAGCGCCGGAACCGTCGCGGAACGCGGCATAGATGGCGCCGGAGACCAGCACCGCGCCGATCGGCTGATAGCCGCCGCCCAGGCCCTTGGCGATCACCAGGAGGTCCGGCGCGATGCCTTCCTGGGTGCAGGCATGCAGGCTGCCGGTGCGGCCCATGCCGCACATCACCTCGTCGAGGATCAGCAGCACGCCGTAGCGGTCGCAGATCTCGCGGATGCGCCGGAAATAGCCGGGCACGGCGGCGACGGCGCCGAGCGTCGCGCCCACCACCGGCTCGGCGACGAAGGCGGCGACGCTCGCCGGCCCGAGGCGGAGGATCGCCGCTTCCAGCTCGTCGGCGGTGCGGCGCCCATAGGCTTCCTCGCTTTCCGCCTCGGCGCGGTGGCGATAGGCATAGCAGGGCGCGATATGCGTGACGTCGATCAGCAGCGGCGCAAAGAGCCGGCGGCGGCCGGCGTGGCCGCCGACGCTGAGCGCGCCGAGCGTATTGCCATGGTAGCTCTGCCGCCGGGCGATGACGTGACGCCGCTCGGGCCGGCCGGTCTCGACGAAATATTGCCGCGCCATCTTGAGCGCGCATTCGATCGCCTCCGACCCGCCGGAGAGGAAATAGACGCGCCCGATGCCCTCGGGCGCATCGCCGACCAGCCGGTCGGCAAGTTCCTCGGCGACCGCGCTGGTGAAGAACGAGGTATGGGCATAGGCCAGCCGGTCGAGCTGCGCCTTCATCGCCGCGATGACGGCGGGATGACCGTGCCCCAGGCAGGAAACTGCGGCGCCGCCGGAGGCGTCGAGATAGCGGCGGCCCGCGGCATCCTCGAGCCAGACGCCCTGGCCGGCGACGGCCACCGGCAGATCGGCGCGTGTATGGCGGTGAAAGACGTGCGGCACGGCGGCGCTGTGACCCTGTGACGATGCACCCATGGCAGGCTAGCGCCGCACCTGATGCGATACAATTGTGGCCATTGCGCGGCGAGCGCCGCGTTGCGGACGGCGGCACCGACCTGGCCTGCTACCTTCGGTCGGTGAGAGCGGTTAGACTACACGCCCGTTTTGGACGAGGATGGCGCCGCTGCGCGCCATGCAACAGTGGAGGAAGCGATGTCTCGCCTGCAAATCTCGGCCACCGCCGCCGTCCTGGCCCTGGGCTTCGCCGGCAGCGCCGGCGCGGCCGGCCCGGCGCCCTCGGTGCCGACGCCCAACCAGAACGCCATTCAGAACGAGACGCAGATGCCGGCGCAGATCGACAAGAACGCGCAGCAGAACGCCGAGGACAAGAAGCGCGAGGAAGAGATCAAGGCGAAGGCCAAGGCCGATGCGATGAAGAAGGGCGCGGAGACGCCGTCCAAGTAGCAGCGATAACCTCAGGCGGCGGCGCGTCAGCCCGCCGCGGCCGGCGACAGCATATCGAACCAGACCTTCGTCGCACCGGCGATGGAGTGCGGGTCCCAGAGCGGCGCATCGCGCCAATAGTCGATCGAGGCGAGCACGCGCCCGACGCCATCGGCGAAATCGACCAGCGGCCGCCAGCCGAGATCGCGCCGGATCTTGCCGATGTCCGCATGGGTGCAGTCGGGCTCGCCCGGCCGTTTCGGGATATGCACCGCCTGGCCGCCGAGCAGCTCGACGAGCCGGTTGACCGACTGCGGATTGCCGGCGCCGACGTTCCAGGCCTCGCCGACCCGGTCGGTCTCGGCCGCCGCCAGGAAGCCGCGGGCGACATCGGTGACATAGAGAAAGTCGCGCCGCTGCGTGCCGTCGCCGACCACGGTGAAGGGCTTGCCGGCGAGCTTCTGGCGCAGGAAGACGCCGAATACGGCGCCATAGGCGCCGGAGGTGCGCGAGCGGGTGCCGTAGGCGTTGAAGATGCGGATCGAATTGACCGGCAGTTTATAGACCTGCTGCCAGTGGAAGGCCGCCATCTCGCCGAGGTACTTGCTGAGCGCATAGGGATATTGCGGCCGGATCGGGTGCGTCTCCGCCGTCGGCACGTCGGCAAGGCCGTAGCAGGACGAGGAGGCGGCGTAGACGAACTTCTTCACCCCGGCGGCGCGCGCGGCCTCCAGCACCTGCACGGTGCCCTGCACGTTGGTCGACATGTAGTCGACCGGCTTCTCGATCGACGGCACGATGTCGCCGATGCCGGCGAAGTGAAAGACGTAGCTCGCGCCGCTGAAGAGCCGGTCGCTGGCGCCGAGCTTGCGGATGTCGCGGGTATCGAGCACCACTTCCGGGTTGGCCTCGTGCTGCGCGAGGTTGGCCTGCCGGCCGCCGACCAGGTTGTCGACGACATGCACGCGGAAGCCGCGCTCGACCAGGAGATCGACCATGTGGCTGCCGATGAAGCCGGCGCCGCCGGTGACCACGGCGAGCGGCCGCGACGAGGATTTGCCGTCGAGCGTCGGTGCGCCGACCGTGCGGAGGAAGGGTTCTTTGCGCATTGTCTCTGCCGAAACCTGGGGGCGGAAATTGGTCCGCCCGCATCCTGGCGCGCGAATGGTTAGCACCGGGTTAACCGGGCTCAGGACT
>DATKQA010000030.1:0-6507 GCA_035523835.1 Candidatus Sulfotelmatobacter sp. | reverse complement strand
CTCTCGCTGCGCACGTTCCCCGACGGCGAGTACGCCTGCGTGGAGATCGGCAACACCGGGCCGCAGATCCCGCCGGACATCCAGAAGAAGATCTTCGAGCCGTTCTTCACCACCAAGCCGGTCGGCGAGGGCACCGGCCTCGGCCTCAGCATGGTCTATGGTTTTGCCCGCCAGTCGCAGGGCTACGTCAAGGTGTATAGCGAGGTCGGCCGGGGCACGGCCGTCCGGCTCTATCTGCCGCGCGCCGGGGACGGAGCGGCGGCAGCGGCGGCGCCGCCGCCGGCGGCCTCGCCGGCCGGCCGCGGCCAATGCGTTCTCCTGGTCGAGGACAATCCGGGCGTGCGCAGGATCGTCGCCCGCCAACTCGCCGAACTCGGCTACGGCGTGATCGAGGCGGAGGACGGCGACAGCGCCTTCAAGATCATCGAAAGCGGCGAGCCGATCGAGCTGCTCTTTACCGATGTGGTGATGCCGGGCGGCATGAGCGGCGAGGACCTGGCGCGTGCTGCACGTCGCCTGCGGCCGGAGCTGAAGATCCTGCTGACCTCGGGCTTCACCCGTTCGTCGATCCAGACCGGCGCCGGGCGCGACGAATTCAAGCACCTCTTGACCAAGCCGTACCGCAAGGCCGAGCTGGCTGCGGTGCTGCACGGCATCTTTAGCGAAGGCGGTTGATGCGGCGCTGCGGCGAGACACGGCGCCGGACGGTCAGTCGATCACCCAGGCAAATGGCGGAGCGGCCGAAGGCGGCATGACCCCGTTGCTCGGCATCGTCGCGCTCGGCGCGGTCATGGGCGGCTTCGTGCAGGGCCTTTCCGGCTTCGCCTTCGGCCTGGTCGCCATGTCGCTGTGGGCCTGGACCATGGAGCCGGCGCTGGCCGGGCCGCTGGTGGTATTCGGCTCGCTGGTCGGGCAGCTCCTCTCCATCGGCACCGTCCGGCGGGGCTTCGACCGGCGCCGCATCATGCCCTTCATACTCGGCGGCGTCGTCGGCGTGCCGCTCGGCGTCGCCTTGCTCGCCCATGTCGATCCGCTCGGCTTCCGCCTCGCCGTCGGCATTCTCCTGGTGCTCTGGTGCCCGGCGATGCTGCTGGCGCGCGACCTGCCGCGCATCGACCATGGCGGCCGCCTGGCCGATTCCGCGGTCGGCCTGATCGGCGGCGTCATGGGCGGCCTCGGCGGCCTGACCGGCCCGGCGCCGACGCTCTGGGCGACGCTCCGCGGCTGGGACCGCGACGCGCAGCGCGCCGTTTTCCAGGCCTTCAATCTCTCCATGCAATGCCTGACCATGGCGGCCTATCTCGCCACCGGCACGATTTCGCCGCAGGTCTGGCCGCTCTTTCTCGCCCTGGTTCCCGCCATGCTGCTGCCGACCCTGCTCGGCGCGCGCCTCTATCGCCGCTTCGACGACGCGTCCTTCCGCAAGGTCGTGCTCGGGCTGCTGACGCTCTCCGGCGTCGTGCTGGTCGCCACCGCCCTGCCGAAGTTCCTGTAGCCGCTCACAGCGTCACCACCAGCCCGTCCTCGGCGACCTCCTCCGGCACCTCGCCCTTGTGCGCCAGCATGTCCGGCCCGAGGTGGGTGAGGATCACCCGCCGGGCGCCGAGGCGCGCCAGGTTGGCCTTGAGGCTCGCGTAGTCGAGGTGGAATTTGATCCGCCGCTCGAATACCAGCGCCTCGGCGATCAGCAGGTCGGCGTCGCGGCCGGCCTCGACCAGCGCCTCGGTCCACTCGGTATCGCCGGTATAGGCGAGCACCTTGCCCTCGCAGGCGAAGCGGAGCGCGAAGGGCGGCGCGCCGCAGGCATGCTCGACCAGATAGGGCGTGACGGCGATGCCATTGATATCGGTCGTTGCGCCGGCGTCGATCTCGCGAACCTCGGTCGCGAACTTGCGCGCCGTCGCCGACGAGCCGGGGAAGAACAGCTCCATGGCGCCGGCCAGCCGCTCGCGCAGGCCGGACGGACCGACCAGGGTCAGCGGCGCGGTGCGGCGGCTGTAGAACTGTGCGTCGAGCAGCAGGAACGGCAGGCCGCCGAAGTGATCGCCGTGCAGGTGCGAGACAAAGACGGTGCGGATGCCGTTGGGATCGACGCCGAACTTGCGCATGGCGATCAGGCTCGACGCGCCGCAGTCGATGAGAAAGCCGCCGCCCGCGGCCTCGACGAAAAAGCAGGTGTTGAAGCGCCCGCCGCTGCCGAAGGCATCGCCGCTGCCGAGAAAATGCACGCGCATGCCGCTGCTCCGCCATGTGGTTCTGCCCGAGCCTAACGGCAATGGCATGCCGCAGCCAGCGGACCGCCGGTGGCTTTACTTGCCGCGCCGGCGATGCTAGCGTCGCGCCATGCTTTGGCTGACGAAACGGCACGACGATCTGACGACTCCCACCCGCGGGGCGTCGGGCGATTGCGCGTGCTGACTTCGGCCACATAGCGATCCCCAGGCCCCGCCGGAAACGGACGGGGCTTTTGAATTTCCGGCTCCGTCACTCCGGCATGACGATGGAGATGACGATGAGTCCCTATCCGGAACGCGAACCGCGTTCGCCGCTTGCCACGCTCGACGACGATGCGCTGCGGCGCTTTCATGCCGATGCCGCGGCGCGCCATGCCGCCTTCGCCGACCGGCGCCTCAGCCTCGACATGACGCGCGGCAAGCCCTCGCCGGAGCAGCTCGATCTCTGCAACGCGCTGCTGGAACTGCCGGGCAGCGGCCAGGGCGCCTGGCAGGCGGCCGACGGCGCCGACTGCCGCAACTACTTCGGCGACCTGCGCGGCCTGCCGGAGGCGCGCGCGCTCTTCACCGGCATGGTCGGGGCGCCGGTCGAACAGATTCTGATCGGCGACAATTCCAGCCTGGCGCTGATGCATGACGCCATCGTCCACGCCCTGCTGCACGGCGTGCCGGGCGGGGCGGCGCCGTGGCGCCATGCCGCGTCGATCGGCTTCCTCTGTCCGTCGCCCGGCTACGACCGCCACTTCGCCATCTGCGAGGGCTACGGTATCCGCATGATCCCGGTGCCGCTCACCGGGCGGGGACCGGACATGGCCGTGGTCGAGCGGCTCGCCGCCGCGGATGCCGGCATCAAGGGCATGTGGTGCGTGCCGCAATACAGCAATCCCACCGGCGAGACCTATGCCGACGAGGTGGTGGAGCGGCTGGCGGCGATGCCGACGGCGGCCGCCGACTTCCGCCTGTTCTGGGACAATGCCTATGCCGTGCACCACCTTGACGGCGCGCCGGCGCGGCTGGCCAATGTGCTGGAGGCTTGCCGCCGGCACGGCCACGCCGATCGCGCGCTGGTCTTCGCCTCCACCTCGAAGATCACCTTCGCCGGCGCCGGCCTCGCCGTCTTCGCCAGCTCGCCCGACAACATGGCCTGGTTCATGCGCCACATGGCCCGGCGCAGCATCGGGCCGGACAAGCTGAACCAGCTCCGCCATGTCCGGCTGCTGCGTGATGCCGACGGCATCGCCGCGCTGATGCAGGCGCACCGGCGCATCCTGGCGCCGAAGTTCCGCCGCGTCGGCGAAATCTTCACCGCGCTGCTCGGCGGCTATGGGGTGGCGAGCTGGAACGCGCCGCAGGGCGGCTATTTCATCAGCCTCGACGTCGCCGACGGCGCCGCCGCACGCACGGTCGCGCTGGCCGGACAGGCCGGCATCGCCCTGGTGCCGGCCGGACGCACGTTCCCCTATGGCCGCGATCCCCACGACCGCAACATCCGCATCGCGCCGTCCTTCCCGCCGCTCGATCAGGTGGCGCTGGCGGCCGAGGGCGTGGCGCTGTCGCTGCTGCTCGCCGCGAGCGACCTCCTGCTGCGCCGGCGCGGCCTTGCCGGCGGGACGAGTTAGCCAGATGGATCAAGCGTTTGCCTGAACACCGGGAACCCGCACGCCGGTCCTGCCGCTTGGCTGGCTTCGCTCCGTCAACTATGCTTTAACACCGCTGCCATGACCGAATATTCCAACAAGGGGCTGCTGCCCGCCGGCCTGCAGGATGCCTTGCCGCCGGCGGCGGAATGGGAGGCGCACGTCATCGAGCGCCTGCTCGGCCTGTTCAGCCGCCATGGCTACCGCCGGGTGAAGCCGCCGCTGATCGAGTTCGAGGAGACGCTGCTCGCCGCCTCGGGCAAACCGCTCGCACCGCAGATGTTCCGCGTCATGGACCCGATGTCGCAGCGCATGCTGGCGGTGCGCCCCGACATCACGCTGCAGGTGGCCCGCATCGCCGAGACGCGCATGGCGGATGCGCCGCGGCCGCTGCGGCTGTCCTATGCCGGCCAGGTGCTGCGCGTGCGCGGCACGCAATTGCGCCCGGAACGCCAGTTCGCCCAGGCCGGCCTCGAGCTGATCGGCGCGGCGGAACTGGCCGCCGATGCGGAAGTGGTGCTGCTCGCTGCCGAGGCGCTGGCCGAGCTCGGCGTGCTCAATCCCTCGATCGACCTGACCCAGCCGATGCTGGTGCCGGCGGTTTGCCGCGGCCTCGGCCTCGCGCCGGAACAGGCCGACGCGGCACGGCTGGCGCTCGACCACAAGGACGCGGCGGCGCTCGGCGCGGCGATCGGCGCCAGGGCCCCGGTGCTGAACCGCCTGCTGGCGGCGACCGGGCGGGCGGAACAGGTCATGGCGACGCTCAACGCGCTCGAGCTCCCGGCCGAGGCCAGGGGCCTGGTGGCGGAGCTCGACGATCTCGTGCGCCGCGTGCGCAAGGCGGCGCCCGGCCTGCTGCTGACCGTCGATGCCGGCGAGTTCCGCAACTTCGAATATCACACCGGGATCAGCTTCACGCTCTTCGCCCGCGAGGTGGCCGGCGAGCTCGGCCGCGGCGGCCGCTATCTCGGCGGCGGCGAGGAGCCGGCGACCGGTTTCACCCTCTATCTCGATTCACTGCTGCGCGCCCTGCCGCCGCCGGCGGCCGACAAGCTGCTGTTCCTGCCGGCGGGCACGCCGCTCGCCGCGGCCGGCAAACTGCGCGGCGAGGGCTGGCGCACCGTGCAGGGCCTGTCTCCGGTGGCCGATGCCGTGGCCGAAGCGCGGCGGCTCGGCTGTTCGCATTTTCTGCTCAAGGGCAAGATCGAGAAAGTGTCGGCAACATGACCAACGTCGCGGTGGTCGGCGCCCAGTGGGGCGACGAGGGCAAGGGCAAGATCGTCGACTGGCTGTCGGAGCGCGCCGACGTGGTGGTGCGCTTCCAGGGCGGCCACAATGCCGGCCATACGCTGGTGATCGGCGGCGTCACCTACAAGCTCAGCCTGCTGCCGTCCGGCGTGGTGCGCGGCAAGCTCAGCGTCATCGGCAACGGCGTGGTGGTCGATCCCTGGGCGCTGCTGGAAGAGATCGACAAGCTCGCCGCGCTCGGCGTGCGGGTGACGCCGGAGACGCTCAAGATCGCCGACAACGCCACCTTGATCCTGCCGCTGCACCGCGACCTCGACGCCTTGCGGGAAGACACCAACAGCCTGATCCAGATCGGCACCACGCGGCGCGGCATCGGCCCGGCCTATGAGGACAAGGTCGGCCGCCGCGCCATCCGGCTCTGCGATCTCACCGACCGCGCCGCGGTGGAGGCCAAGGTCGACACGCTCCTGCACCACCACAACGCGCTCCGCGCCGGCCTCGGCCGCGAGCTGGTCGATCGCGCCGCCCTGATCGACGAGCTCATGGCCATCGCGCCGAAGATCCTGCCCTATTGCGACACGGTGTGGCTCCGCCTCGACGATCTGCGCCGCGCCGGCAAGCGCATCCTGTTCGAGGGCGCGCAGGGCGCCATGCTCGATGTCGACCACGGCACCTATCCCTTCGTCACCTCGTCCAACACCAATGCGGCGCAGGCGGCGATCGGCTCCGGCCTCGGCAAGGGCGCGCTCGGCTTCGTGCTCGGCATCACCAAGGCCTATACCACGCGCGTCGGCGCCGGCCCGTTTCCGACCGAGCTCGACGACGAGATCGGCCGCGGCCTCGGCGAGCGCGGCAAGGAATTCGGCGTCAATACCGGCCGCAAGCGGCGCTGCGGCTGGTTCGATGCGGTGATGGTGCGCCAGGCGGTGAAGGTCAACGGCATCACCGGCATCGCGCTGACCAAGCTCGACATCCTCGACGGTCTCGAGGAGCTGAAGGTCTGCATCGGCTATCGCATCGGCGGCGAGCGCTGTGACTTTCTGCCGGCCAACATGGCGCGCCAGGCGGCCGCGGAGCCGATCTACGAGAGCATGGCCGGCTGGTCGGAAAGCACCCGCGGCGCGCGGAGCTGGGTCGACCTGCCGGCGACCGCGATCAAATATATCCGTCGCATCGAGGAACTGATCGGCGCGCCGGTGGCGCTGCTCTCCACCTCGCCCGACCGCGAGGATACGATCCTGGTGCAGGATCCATTCGCGGATTAGGCTTGGCGACGCATCCGAAGCAAGGGGCATCATCATGCGCCCGGCCTATCGTGCCCTGGCGGCCAGCATCATCGCCGCGGCAACCTCGGCCATGTCGCCGGCCGGTCCCGACACCGCCGGCAT
>DATKQA010000029.1:0-3808 GCA_035523835.1 Candidatus Sulfotelmatobacter sp. | reverse complement strand
TGCGGTCCGTCGGGCTTTTCCGTTCGGGAGTGAAACACCCCGGGATTCGCTTGGTTGCGCAGCACTGCGATCACGCGATGCGGAACCAATCATGCCACCTCCCGTTAGCCGGCAGGAGTGCGACAACCGCCAGCCGTATCGGATCGTGAGGTGTGCCCATGCCGCGGGGAGACAAGTCGAGCTACAGCAGCAAGCAGAAGCGCCAGGCCGAGCACATCGAGAAAGGCTACGAGCGGCGCGGCGTCGGCGAGGCGGAGGCGGAGCGGCGCGCCTGGGCGACGGTCAACAAGATGACCGGCGGCGGCAAGGAAAGCGGCTCCGGCCGCGGCAAGCGGGTGAACAAGGCGCCGGCGCGCAAGGGCGGCCGTCTCGGCGGTGCCGCCGCGGCCAAGCGCCCGGCCAAGGCGCGTTCGGCTTCGGCGAAGAAGGCCGCGCGCACGCGGGCGCGCCGCAAGGCCGGCTGAGCACGGCGGCGCTCCGCTCAAGACGGCGTGAAGATCGGCGATGAGGACAGCAGGCTTGCCGGGCGCGGCCGCGCGCCTCAGCTCTTCATCTTGCGCAGCAGGTCGAGCAGGCTTTCCGGGATCGGCTCCCGCGCCACGGCATCATAGAGTTCATGCAATTGCTCGGTGAGCGGATCGCCGACGGTGCCGGCCTTGGCTTTCTTCTTGTCGGCCGCCGCTTCCTGTCGGGCCGGGCGCAAATCGGGGCTATCTGCCGAAGACATGACGATGGTCCCCTCAAAGATCGGGCATGGCAAAAACAATCCCGGCCAGAACCGTCATCGTCGCCACCCAGGGATAGCGACACTATAGGTGGCTCTTAGTCGCTGCCGCAAGCGCGGGGCGCTTGCCCGATCCCGCCGGCGACCGATGGTGAGAAACCCCGAAGCGGCAAAAAGTTCCCGCCGCCCGGGGAATCGGGCCGGCGCGCTGTTGACGGCTAAGCGGCACCGCAGCCATGCCGCGGCGCCGCATGCCGGCGCACCGGCTAGTTCAGCGACTGCTCCCAGGTCTTGATGTCGCGCTCGGCCTTGTCCTTGGCCAGGCCGTAGCGCTGCTGCAGCCGGCCCAGAAGCTGCTCGCGCTTGCCGTCGATAAAGGTCAGGTCGTCGTCGGTGAGCTTGCCCCACTTCTCCTTCACCTTGCCGCGGATTTCTTTCCAGTTGCCGGCAGCGGTATCCCAGTTCATGCGAAACTCCTCGAAGCCGATGGTTGTGGATCGCGGCGAACCGTCGGACCGCCGCTTGGCAACCAAACGCGGCGATTCGTGCGCGGTTCCGATGGCACGCCGCCGCGCCCGGGTTTGTGATTGTCCGGCTTTGCGACAGGTGGTGATGGGCGCCGGCCCTTCGGGTTGCGTTCCGGCGGACGCCCGCCGCATTGCGGCGCTCGACCGATGCGGCAGCATCGCTCTTCACGCCCGCCTGGCGGATCGTCTCGCCATGACGCAATGCAGGCTATTCAATCTCATAACATCTTGCTTTAGAGACGTCAGCGCCCGCGCCGCGTCGCATGCTCGTGCAACTCGCCGAGCTGATGCAGGAGAAGCGCGACGAAAAGCAGTGTGGCGAGCCAGGTCGGCACGACGCCAAGATCCCAACTCTTCCTTTCGGCAAGCTCGCGAAGGCGTTGCGCTATCTCCACGACCAGCCCGACTCCGAGGAGCGCGTGGTAGGGGCGCCCGAATTGTCGGCCGAGCCAAGTATCGAGACCGGAGGCGGACTTCAGGATTTCAGTGATCAACGGCGCCCCCTTTGGCAAAGCGAGTATTTTCTATACCTGCAAGTCGGCGGCCTGCTGCACCGATCAGTGCCGGTTCTCCGCGCGGCTGACGACTTCTTCAAGCCGCCTATGAGTGGACTGTCATCTTTAGCGGCAGTTGGTGCTGACAAAATTTCCAAGCTGCTGAGAAAAACAATTTGCGTTCAATCGCACGACAAGCGCTACCGGCGATATTCGCGACATCACAGGTGCAGGCACCATCGGATTTCTCGTTCCCGCCAACTACTGCCCGTTCCGCATGGGCCTATCTCCGGCCTTGTCCGCCTCGCGCTTGCAGGCGAAGGCGCCGACCCGCGTGTGGGCGTAGGAGCGCTGCCCCTTGAAGTGATAGATGCCGTTCTGCGTGTTCAGCCAGACGACCGCGTCGGCCGGACAGTGCTGCCGGGCCTGCTGCTCGGAGGGGAAGAGCGGCAGCGCGGGCGTGCCGGTCGCCGCGGCGGTGGCCACAGGCCACAGCAGGAGCACATAGTTGACGAGCGTACGGGCGACTTTCATCGGCTCTCCTCCGACTGAGCCTGCCCGCATTCTGCGGCGTTTAGGTGGAGGCTACAACCAGCGCCGGGCCTATTCGGCCTGCGCACGCCGCCTAGGCTTGTTCGTTAGCCCATCTGTTAGCCCGACGGAAAAGCCGCCCGATGAGGCGGCTTTTATGTATCATAACTTATTGAGTTAATTGGTGTCCCCGGCGAGATTCGAACTCACGACCCCAGGATTAGGAATCCTGTGCTCTATCCGGCTGAGCTACGGGGACATCCCGGCCGGCTTATAGCATGGCGGCCGGGCTTCGGCGAGGCGGGCGCGCGCCCGGCGTGAGCCCTGCCGCTAGAACAGGTCGAAATATTCGCGCTGCTCCCAGTCGCTCACCTCGAGCTGGAAGCGCTGCAGCTCCGCCTCCTTGATGCGGAGGTAGCAGTCGACGAAGGCGGCCCCCATGCTGTCGCGGAGGTAATCGTCGGCGCGGAGCGCGGCGAGCGCTTCGGCGAGGCTGGTCGGCAGGAGCGGCGCCGCGGTTTCGTAGGGCGCGTCGGCCGACGGCCCGGGGTCGAGCCGGCGGGCCATGCCGTCGAGGCCGGAATGGATCTGCGCCGCCATGTAGAGATAGGGATTGGCCGCCGGCTCGCCGACCCGGTTCTCCAGCCGCGTGCCGGCATCGCCCGGCCGGCCGACGGCGCGCACCATGGCGCCGCGATTGTCCACGCCCCAGATGGCCCGGTCGGGAGCGAGCGAATTCGGCCGGTAGCGCTTGTAGCCGTTGATGGTCGGCGTGCTGAAGGCGGTCGCGCCGCGGGCGTGCGCCAGAAGGCCGGCGAGATAATGCCGGCCGACCGGGCTCAATGGCTCGTCGCTCCGGCTGACGAAGGCATTGGCGCCGCCGGCGCGTTCGCGGAGCGACTGGTGCAAGTGCCAGCCGCTCGACATCGCGTTCGGCAGCTTCGGCCGGCACATGAAAGTGGCGTGATAGCCGTGCCGCCGGCAGATCTGCTTCACCGCGCTGCGGAACAGGATCATGTCGTCGGCCGGCGCCAGGCCGATGCCGGGGCTGAGGGTGAATTCCGCCTGGCTCGGGCCGAACTCCACTTCGAGCGAGCGGAGCGGCAAGCCGAGCTGCTGCAGGTCGCGCCTGAGGATGTCGAAGATCGGATCGAACTGGTCGTAGCGCTGCTCGGTCAGGTACTGGTAGCCCTGGGTCAGCAGGCTGACCTCGGGCGGCGCGCCGGGCTGGCCGGGCTGCCCGGCGTCGCCCGGCGCGAGCCTGGGATCGGCGAGCTTGAAGATGTGGAACTCGACCTCGAGCCCGGCCATGAAATCGTAGCCGGCGGCGCCGAGCCGTTCGAGGGCGCGGCGATAGAGCCGGCGGCTGCAGAGCGGCACCGGGCGGCCGTCGGCGAAATGGAGATCGCAGAGCAGCCAGCCGGTGCCCGGCGCCCAGGGCAGCAGGCGGAAGCTCGTCGGATCGGGCACCATCAGCACGTCGGCGGCGCCGTGCAGCCCGTCGCGCTGCAGCGCTTCGTCGGGCGCGAAGA